>CAYPXU010000029.1:0-14294 GCA_964414875.1 uncultured Zetaproteobacteria bacterium
AAACACGGTAATCTGAACAGCTACGGATTCATTTATAACTATGCTGAATAGTTACACATTCACATTACATATGGGCTTTAATTGCTGCCAAAAACTGCTTGCCAAAACGCTCCAACTTCACTTTCCCTACACCATGTACATGAAGCATTTCCGCGCTTATTCGCGGCTTTATTTGCGCCATAGAAATTAAACTCGCATCACCAAATACAATATAAGGCGGCACATCCAGCTCATCTGCAATGGATTTACGCAAGACACGCAACGTTTCAAACAAAGCTTCATCATAAGCTTCTGAACTTACTTTGTTTTTACGAACCTTCTCTTTTTTCACCCGCTCTTTGGCTTGCACCAGTGATAAGCTGACTTCACCACGCAATACAGGTTTTGCCAACGCGGTTAATTTTAATACCGAATAGTGATTAATATCTTGATACAAATAACCTTGATGAATCAACTGCCTAAAAATGGAGTTCCACACATCGGGTGTTTTATCCGCACCAATGCCATAGGTCGATAATTGATCATGCCGCATATTCAAAATACGCTCTTGTTTGAGTCCACGTAACACATCAATCACATATTTCATGCCGTAAGATTGCTGCAAGCGATAGACACATGATAATGCTTTTTGCGCATCGACGGTTGCATCATACAATTCGGGCGGGTTCAAACAAACATCACAATTGCCACATTGTTTGTCGTAATCTTCGCCAAAATAATTCAACAATACTTTACGTCGGCATATCACCGCTTCAGAAAACTGAATCATGGCATTCAGCTTGTGCAACTCGATGCGCTTTTGCTGCTCATTCTCCTGCTGATCGATAAAGTGCCGCAATGTAATAATATCCTGAGTACCCGATAACAATAAAGCCTCTGAATCCAAACCATCACGTCCAGCACGACCCGTTTCCTGATAATAACCTTCAATATTCTTCGGTAAATCATAATGCGCCACAAAACGCACATCGGGTTTATCAATGCCCATACCAAATGCCACCGTTGCAACCACCACATCAATCTGATCGCGTAAAAAACGCTCTTGCACATCAATACGCACATCGGCGTGTAGCCCGGCATGATAGGCAGCCACCTTCACCCCACGCTCTTGCAATTTATCCGTTAATTGCTCTACACGCTTGCGGCTTAATGCATAAATAATACCTGACTCACCTTGGTATTTATGCAAGAAATCAAACAACTGATCAAATGGTTTATGCTTCTCCAATACCTGATAACGAATATTGGCACGGTCAAAGCTGCTCACATACGTATTTGCCTTTTCCAAGCCCAATACATGTAAAATATCCTTACGTGTTGGCGCATCGGCGGTAGCAGTTAATGCCAAGACTGGCACATCAGGAAAGCTTGTGCGCAAAGCGCCAAGCCGCGTATATTCTGGGCGAAAATCATGTCCCCACTGCGATACACAGTGCGCCTCATCAATGGCAAATAAAGCAATATCAATATCTGCCAAACGCTCGATAAAATCATCCGCTAACAAACGCTCTGGCGCAATATACAATAAATCCAACTCATGGTTATGCAGCTTTGCCAACACCGAACGTGCATCCTTCGATGATAAAGAGGAATTATAAAACGCTGCCGCAACCCCATTGGCATGCAGTGCATCAACCTGATCTTTCATCAAGGAAATTAATGGTGAAATAACAATACCCACACCCTTGCGTAGCATCGAAGGAATCTGATAACACAAAGATTTTCCACCACCAGTCGGCATCAAGACAAAGCAATCTTTGCCAGCAAGACAACCTTCAATAATCGCGTGTTGATTGCCGCGAAAGCTTTCGTAACCAAAGCGCTCCTGCAATATTGTTAATACTTGTTTGATTGCCCGCTCCCATAGCTATAAATCATAGCTAATTTTATAATATTGGTTATTTTTATAAAAAAACATAAAAGACTAAAACAATTGCATTTAAATTCATTAAAAATGCCCTAAAATGCCTTTTTTACACAAGTTACAGATTATTCTTCTAATTGTTGCAAGTTTTGTTTCTGCTGTTGTTCAACCGTTTTTATTTGCTGTTTCATAGCATTGCCCCGCTCAATCATATTGCTACCAGTAAGCTCGCGCGCTGTTTCATCGCCTGCTTCTTTGGCTTGTTCACAAGCCAGCAATAAAAAAATCACTGACAACATGCATAATACTGCCTTCATATTTATCACTCCGAGTTAAATATTTCTAAGTTCAGCTGTTCCATCTGACCCATCCACATCGTGTATTCCGTATGATCTTTTAAATCATTGCCTGTATCAGGGTGAATAAACACGGTTAAACCATTTCGATTCAAAGCTAACCACGGAATTACTTCAGCAAAAAGTTCAGGCTTGAATGCTAACTGACAACTCCACTTTGGATGTGGTCCAACAGGCTGTTTATGCATGCGTCCAATAGATATATCAAACCTTTTACCTGCCTCGTGGCACAAGATCGATACCTGCTCACAGGTAGATGACTCATAATAAACATGCGCATGAAAGGCTTGAATCACATTCATTTCAATCATGTAGTTTGTTCCAAGTATCTATCGAGACTTTTCTTGCCGATCCAAAACCACCAACCCATTGAATATGTAAAGGCACAATTTGGAAAAGTCTAAAATCCGCAAACGCAAATAGCTGTTCCGCATCAGGAATACGTTCTACATAAATTTCTTTAGAAGCACTTAAAAGCGCATCAGGTACAAGCTCAATTTTCCCTTGCAGGCTTAGCCTAGGCAATGCCAGTGGTGATTGATGTTCTGTTTCAGGCGTACATATCATAAAACCCACATCGGGCTGATTGAGAATGTTTTTACTGTGTCTGGCGAGACTTGAAAGGTGAAGCAAAATATGTCCCTGATCCATGGCAAAAGGTGCCATGGATGTTTCGGGGCTATGTTCCCCACTGGTGGCAAGAAAACCAATGTGACATTGCTGCAACAATTGTGATACTTCTTCTTGCCAGTTATCTGCCATTACATTTTATACTGACGCTGCAAATCACGCTTAATGTCTTTCTCTTTTTGGTCTTGACGCTTGTCATAACTCTTCTTACCACGCGCCAAACCTACTTGCAATTTGGCATAACCACGCTCGTTAAAGTACATTTTTAGCGGTACAAGTGTTAAACCCTTTTCTTTTAACTTACCCACCAGCTTCATTTGCTCTTTTTTATGCATAAGCAATTGGCGCGAACGCGCTGGATCCGATGGGTTATTCATATAAGCAGGTTTGTAAGGGCTTATATGACAACCAATAAGCAGCAACTTATCCGCACGAATAAGGCAATGCGCTTCTGCCAAGTTCGCCTGCCCAGAGCGAATCGATTTTACCTCGGGGCCAGTTAAAACCATGCCCACCTCATAGGTATCTAAGATATGATATTCATGTCGTGCTCTACGGTTCATAATAGCCATGCCGCAATCTTAGATGCGAGACTCAATATTGAACACAAAAAAAGGCGACTCATCACTGAGCCGCCTCTTTTTTCAATCTACCGAATACGAATTAACTAATGCTCTTCAAGAAAGCAACCACTGCTTTACCTTTTTCACCACACATTTTTTGTGGTGGCATTTTGGTTTTGGCATGCTTATCACCTGTAAATTCTTTAATAGCTTCCTTCGAGTTGCAAACCCATTTCAACAAATGTGCTTCATCCCACGTCCAATTTGCATTTTTCAATGCCGTTGAATGCTTTTTAAAACCCGACTTCCCTGCTTCACGTCCAACAACGCCTTGCAAATGAGGTCCAACTTTATCTTTCATTGTAAAGTTATGGCACGCCTTACATTTACCTTCTGGACCTGCTACAGCCTCAGTTACAAGCAAACCGCTCATCATAAATGCAGCCGCTGCTAAAACCATCAATGTTTTTTTCATTTCAACCCCTCCTCAACCATTCAAACATCATATATGTTTGCACTTCGCTTTTTAAAGCAAAAAAAAAGCACCCCGAAGGGTGCTTTTACACGCTCATTACTTAGAAAAAACTTCATCCGCTAATTCTTGATAAGTGAACTTGCCTGCTTCTACTTTCTTGTGAATCAACTTTTTATATTGCGCTGACATCATCTTAGCTTTTTTATGATATTTTTTGTAATTCGCATTATTTTCATCACCTGCAATGTGGCGATCTGCAACTGCAAAACCAGATTCCCATACTTTCGCTAACGTCGCTGCATCACCATAAGCTGCTTGAATGTTTTTAAAGCTTGGGCCTGTTGCATTTTTATCTACTTTATGACACGCCTTACATTTAGCAGTCAAACCACCCGCTGTTGCAGTGCTTACGCCTGCGAATGCAAATACTGATGCTGCCAAAGCAATCATTAATGTTTTCTTCATAATAAAAACTCCTCCTCGAGAATTAGAAGCGACTTGCTACCGCAATTCCGCCAACGGTGCAACACTACAACCAGCATGGAATTCTGAGTAGATGAAGATTCTACACCCTTAAGGGGAGTCACTACTCCCCTTGCTAGGCGGCTGTAAATGATAAACCTTCATCACCACAGCCCACTTCCACAGTGCTTCCCACGCCTGCTTCACCAGATACCAGTAGACGAGCAAGCGGTGTTTCCATAGCCTGTTGAATAAAG
Source organism: uncultured Zetaproteobacteria bacterium (assembly GCA_964414875.1). Taxonomy (GTDB): domain Bacteria; phylum Pseudomonadota; class Zetaproteobacteria; order Mariprofundales; family Mariprofundaceae. Next base: position 4,608 of record CAYPXU010000029.1, read on the forward strand.
CGTTTCATCGGTCTTGCACCATATACAGGGTCATAACCTTCCTTAGCCAAATACCTCATGGCATCATCACTCACAGATAATTCAACCTGCTGTTGTGCCAAACGCTGCTGCAATTGCGCCACAAACAACGATGCGATTTTTTCCACTTCCTGCATAGAAAGAGGCTTAAATAACACGATGTCGTCCACCCGATTTAAAAACTCAGGACGGAAGTTTGCGCGCAATGCCGCCATCACCTGATCTCGGCATGCTTCTGTGATAACACCCGAATCAGCCACACTTTCCAGCAAAATATCACTGCCCATATTACTGGTCATCATCACCACTGTTTCTTTAAAACTCACCGTGCGCCCTTGGCTATCAGTCAAACGCCCATCATCCAAGAGTTGTAATAATATATTAAACACATCCGGATGCGCTTTTTCAATTTCATCAAAAAGAAGCACACAATAAGGCTTGCGGCGCACAGCTTCTGTAAGCTGCCCACCTTCTTCAAAACCTACATAACCTGGAGGCGCTCCCACCAATCGCGAAACCGAATGTTTCTCCATATATTCAGACATATCAATACGCACCATCGCATCTTCTGAATCAAACAATTGATTTGCCAAAGTTCGTGCCAATTCTGTCTTACCAACACCTGTTGGACCTAAAAAGATAAACGAGCCAATCGGGCGATTAGGGTCTTTAATGCCAGCCCTCGCCCGCAACACCGCATCAGATACCGATTGCACAGCTTCATCCTGCCCGATAACCCGAGCATGCAATGCATCTGCCAAACATAATAGTTTTTCGCGTTCGCCTTCCATCAAACGCATCACAGGAATACCTGTCCAACGTGCCACAACTTGTGCAATTTCTTCTTCTGTCACTTCTTCTTGCACCATCGCACTGCTGGAAGATTCAATACCCTCAGCATCAACCAGCTCTTTTTCTAAAGCTGGCAACGTACCATGCCTTAATTCAGCAACCTTGTTTAAATCATAAGCCCGCTCTGCAGCTTCAATATCCAAGCGCACCTGCTCAATTTGCTCACGCAATGTTTGCACTTTGCCCAAGGATTCTTTTTCAGCATTCCATTGAGCCTGCATGGCATCACGTTGTTCTTTCAAATCGGCAAGCTCGTGTTGTAATACACTTAAACGCTCTTTACTTGCTTTATCTTTCTCTTTTTTCAAAGCCGTTTCTTCAATTTCAAAACGCATGGTTTTACGCGTTACTTCATCCAATTCAGCTGGCACGGAATCAATTTCAGTGCGAATAGATGCACAAGCCTCATCCAATAAATCAATGGCTTTATCGGGCAAGAAGCGGTCTGAAATATATCGATCCGATAATGTTGCCGCAGCCACAATGGCAGCATCTTGAATACGCACAGCATGATGAAGCTCAAAGCGCTCTTTCAACCCACGCAAAATCGAAATACTATCTTCCACATTCGGTGCCTCGACAAGTACAGGTTGAAAACGTCTTTCTAAAGCAGCATCTTTTTCAATATATTGGCGGTACTCATTAAGTGTAGTTGCACCAATACAATGCAGCTCACCACGCGCCAGCATAGGCTTGAGCATATTCCCTGCATCCGATGAGCCTTCTGTCTTGCCCGCACCAACAATGGTGTGCAACTCATCAATAAACAGAATAATACGACCTTCTGCTTCTTTGATTTCTTTAAGCACTGCTTTTAAACGCTCTTCAAATTCTCCACGGTACTTCGCCCCAGCCATCAACGATGTCATATCCAATGAGAAAATTGTGCGTTGTTTTAACCCTTCAGGCACATCACCTGATAAAATACGCTGTGCCAAACCTTCGGCAATAGCGGTTTTACCCACACCTGGCTCACCAATCAATACGGGGTTATTCTTGGTTTTACGTGATAAAATGCGAATCACACCACGAATTTCTGCATCACGTCCAATCACAGGGTCTAATTTCCCTGCTCGCGCCATGTCCACCAAGTCTGAACCATATTTGGACAATGCCTCATAACTGGCTTCTGGATCTTCCGAGGTTACCCGCTGATGCCCACGCACAGCTTCCAGAGCTTGCATAAAACGCTCGCGTGTTACTGCCAGCTCTTTAAAAATTCGCCCCGCATCCGTTGTCTCTAATTCTGAAATAAATGCCAGCAAGACATGCTCAACTGAAACATATTCATCATTCAGGACGCGCATTTCATCTTCAGCTTTAGCGAATAATTGTTGTAAACGCTGGGTGATATAGACCTTATTGGCTTCAGATACACCACCAGACACTTTAACGCGTTTGGCTAATGCTTGCTGTAATTTGGCATTCAAAAGCTCACTCGAAATATCTAACTTTTCCATCAAGCGCGCTGCCAGACCATATTGCTGAGCAAGCAGCTCTACCAACAGGTGTTCTCCATCCACTTCCTGATGGCTCAAACGTGCTGCCAATGTTTGTGCAGATGCCAGTGCTTCACGCACTTTTTGTGTCATACGGTTCATATCCATAAGTTTCATTACCTCGCTATTTTCTTCTATAGGGTCATGAAAGCTCGGTATTCAAGGGCTTATTGTTTTGGAAGCTCCACGACGATAACGGAGAAATTGGCTCCTAACACGGGGTTTGAGTTGGCAATTTCAACCAATAAATCATCTTCGCCTGTTGGGTTATCAAAGCTATAATGGAACTCATGCTCACCCACCGCATAACTACGGACTTGTTTCACCATCGTCTCAACATCACCCTCAACACGTGAGATGGTAAAGGTTAATGGGCCGACTGAATCAGAGACCAAGGTTATTTGATATAAACCTGCACGATTGGGCATATCAAAAAATTCGCGTAATTTTTGATACGGTGAAATACTAACATCCCGAAAATATAGATAATCCTCTTGCTCGGCTGCCATGGCGGGCGATACCAGCAGGGCACACAATAGTAAGAGCCACAAACGCATCATTCTTCTTTAAACGCCACGTCATATTTATCACATAAATAACGCATTTTATCTTTGGCTCGATCTCCAAAGCCCAACCAGCGTCCTGCACGCGTTTTAATATAATCATGACGTTCTAAAGCTGTGATTAACAACTTTTTCTCAAATAATGCCACTTCTTTTTCGCCCTTTACCCCACTATCAGGCAATGTTTTAAGCCATTGCTCCAACAAATCTTCAGTCGCATGACCCACAAGTGCTGTGGTCAAAGCTGGCAAAGCCTCTATACGTTTACCATCACATAACACGACTGCACGCTCAATGACATTTTCCAATTCGCGCACATTTCCAGGCCAACGATAATGTTGCATTTGTAACATTGCGACATCACTAAAACCTTCAATATTTTTCCCGCACAATGCGGATTTATGCAATAAAATATGCTCTGATAATAATGGCAGATCCTCCAAGTGTTCCACCAACGCTGGCACAATGATTTCCACCACATGAATGCGATAGTATAAGTCATCTCTGAACTCGTCTGCCTGCACCAGTGCTTCCAAATCCATCTTGCTAGAGCATACCAAGCGCACATCGGAGTGAATCATCGACTCACCACCCAAACGAGAAAACTCGCCATGCTCTAATACGCGCAACAATTTGGCTTGCACGGACAATGGCATGCCTGCTACTTCGTCAAGAAATAATGTGCCGCCGTTGGCGCACTCAAACCAGCCAAGTTTACGTTTCCCCGCACCAGCAAAAGCACCCTTTTCATGCCCAAATAGCTCTGACTCCAAATGTTCTACATTTATCGAAGCACAATTAATGGCAATAAATGGTTTGTCAGCGCGTGGGCTTTGGGCATGCAAACAGCGCGCCACAAGCTCTTTTCCCACACCTGTTTCGCCGCGAATAAGCACCGTTGATGGCATGGGGGCCACCTGCTTAATCAACCTGCGCAAATCTTGTATAGGCTCAGATTCACCCAGAATATCCGAGCCCATGCGCGAATCCAAAGCACGTTGCAATTCTTGTTCACGAATAACCTGATTGCGCACTTCCATAGCACGATCAATGGTATCTTTCACTTCATCAGGATCAAAAGGTTTACCAAAAAATCCCAAGGCCCCGTCTTTCTTAGCTCGTACCGCCAAATCATGTTGATCATGACCTGTAATCACTACCACGGGTGTATCGGGGCTTTCAACACGTAAGCCTGCTAAATATGCCATACCAATTTCAGGATTATCTGGCTCTGGAGGTAATGCCAAATCCAAAATGACCAAGTCCACACGGTTCTCAACCAGCACCTTTTCAGCCGCTTCAACATCACCTGCCTCCAGCACAAGGTAGTCCGATTTAAGTAATAGCCGTAAATTTAAGCGATTAATATCATTATCATCTACAACCAAAATAGTCCGCTGCATTGTCATGCTAAACCTCCAACTTCACTTTTCCGTAACTGTTCAGTTCACCACCGATTCGCCCGATGCCTGCGTTGGAAAATACTCACCTACAGCAGTAAGTTGTGCTTTCCCACCTTGGTCTCGAACAAATCAGCGGCAATCTAAACAAATACGGACCAATTTATAACTATGCTGAATAGTTACACTTTTCCATATCTTGGCATAACGGCAAGCTAACACGGAATGTGCAGCCCTTACCCTCACCATCACTATGGGCGGAAATTTTTCCCCCATGAGCCTCAATAATACGCTGGCTCAAATAAAGCCCAATGCCCAAGCCATCTTCCTTGCTGGTTGCAAACATGCGAAACAGGCGGTGCTCTATAAATCTTGCACTCATGCCATTGCCATAATCACGCACATCGACCTGCAAAAAACCACCCTTCACTTGCGCTGATATATCCAATTCACCTTGTTTATTCATGGCTTGCACAGCATTATCAAAAAGATTCTCGAATACGCCTTGCAATAACAATGTATCCGCTAGCACGGGTGGTAACACAGGGAAATCGACATTCACATGTAGCAATTCAGGCCACAGTCGCTCATCAATATATTGTCGCAATAAAACTGCTATATCACATATTTTTAATTTTGGATGAATCGGTGCATTGGGGTCTGACATACGCAACATCACCGTCTGCATTCGCCCTACAACCTTGCGAATAGAACCTACCAAGGTAGTCAGATCATCTTTTTCCAGCTTTCCTGACTCCAAATGATGCGCTAAAAATGCCAAGTCATGCAGACGGTTCTTCATATCATGGGAATGCAATTGCCCTGTGACCCGACTAATCGAGTCAAGGCGTGCAAGTTGTGATTGTTGGTGGGAAAGCCGTGCATGTTCCAAGCTCATGGCGGCAAATCGCGCCAAATGTTGCAAACTCTGATACTCATCTTGATCTGTCGCCCAGCCATCTAAGCGCGGGCTTAAATGCAGCCATGCCATGCCATCACGACGGCTAATCGGCAATGCTAATTCATAATCAGCACAAGCAGCCCCCGCTATAGGCGGCAACACCGCTGCAGCAGGATAACAAAACACTGCGCCTTTACCTTCATCATCACGCTCATCCAATACCGCTGTGCGACGATAACAAATCGCTGCAATGCGCTCCAACAAAGCATATTCCACATGCTCTTGTGGCAACTCTGCCAAATCACCCGCACCCAGTTGTTGGATTGTTTCAAGCGTATCAAGTTGTCGGTGAAAAATAATTCGATCAATCAGGTGCTGCAGACGCTGTACAATAGGCGAGAAAAATAGCGCCGCCGTCAAACCAGCCATAGCCATTGCCCACATAGAAGCAGAATTTCCTGTTAAGGCATAAATCAATGCCTCTGCCAACATCAACACCACAACAAACAGCGATAATGTGGCAAGACTGGCTAAAAAATATGCCGCCGAATGTAATAATCGCCGCAATGAAAAAAACATTCTACGGCGTAATTGCGGTGGGTTAGCCGATGGAATCAGCCAACTCCAAAGTTTCCCATGATGATGCAAAAGCAGTCATGGTATCACGTAATATTTGCACATCATGATGCTGCAATGAAGTCAGGGGCAAGCGTAAGTCACCAGACATCCAGCCCATCAATTCACATGCCGCTTTCACAGGGATTGGGTTGCTTTGTACAAACATTGCATCACTCAAATTTTGCAATACAAAGTGAGCTTTGCGTGCGTTTGAAAAATCACCTTCTGCCATGCTTGTAGTTAATGCTTGCATGGTTTTCGGTGCAATGTTGGATACCACTGAAATAACGCCATGCCCACCCAAAGCCATAAAAGGTAATACCGTTGCATCATCACCCGAATAAAACTCAAAACCATCACGGCATGCCATCATGGTACACGTAAGTTGTGACAAATCAGCCGTTGCATCCTTGATGCCTACAATATTATTAACTTGTGATAAGCGTGCCACTGTTTCAGGCAATAGATTTGAATTGGTGCGGCCTGGTACATTGTACAAAATTTGCGGCAAATGCACGGCATCAGCCACAGCTTTATAATGCTGGTAAATGCCTTCTTGCATGGGTTTATTATAATAGGGTGAAATCAACAAAGCTGCATCTGCCCCCAAATCTTTGGCTGCTTGCGTCAAAGCAATCGACTCCGCGGTATTATTACTTCCTGTACCGGCAATCACAGGCACACGCCCAGCAACATGCTGCACCGTCAATTCAATAAGGCTTTTATGTTCATCAAAAGATAATGTTGCTGCTTCACCTGTGGTTCCAGCTGGAATCAGACCACCCACACCCGCATCAATTTGGCGATCCAAATGCGCACAATAAGCATCCTTATCAATACAACTTTGACCATTCGAATCTTTGTTAAAAGGCGTTACCAACGCCGTCATCACACCATGAAACATACAAACCTCTTTATATATCATAATCCAAGCAAGCGAACTATAGCTGCCAAACAGCAAGCCTCACAAGAAAATACCTATCATACTTGATAATCCACCACTGTTCTACTCACCGCAGCTGCCTTGACCAAGGGTATGACGGCCTGATGTTCTGGATGACTTTGATAGGCAGCCAAAGCCTCGCGACTTTCTAATTCAGCATACAACACAACATCCGCTGACTGTTCGCTATCACTAAAATCAATACCAACTTCAACCTTTAATAGCCCCGGTATTTTCCCGACCAAGGCTTCAAGGTTATCTTTGATAATCTCAGCATCTGCCTTGTTTCTTAGTTTCCACATCACAATATGTTTAATCATATTTCACCTCTTCCAAGCTTGCTGGAGCCTCTGGTTTCTTGCCACCAAAGCAACCCCGTATCTTTGCAAACAGCAGTTTGATTCCACGCCACAATTTCGGCAACAACCAAATCAACAATACAATAAACACAAACATCAATACAACAAATAAAGTCGGATGATTTAGCGCTGCCCATAAACCAGCAAATACTGCTACATCTTCACTGATAGACAGCCCCCAATTTGAAAATGGTTCAGGCGATGTATTGACGATAGCACGTGTTCCCGCTTTTGTTGCATGCGTTGCGGCAGTCAGCCCACCACCTAAAATACCCGCTGCAACAGCCACTGCAGGATCAACATTGCCAACTGCGCCTGCTGCCAACATTGCACCTGCAGGAATTCGCACAAAGGTATGCAGCACATCCCAAGTTGTATCCACACCAGGTATTTTATCGGCAAAAAATTCTACAACATACATTGTTCCTGCTGCAAACAATACCAATGGATTTTGCAATACTTCCAAGCCAGGCGGCAAATCCATATTACCTGTCATGCCCATCATGCCCAACATAAACATTGCAGCATAAAGATTCAGCCCACTTGCCCATGCTGCGCCCATACTTAAAGCCAGCACTGCCGCTATTTGATCTACTTGCTCCATGCTTGCCTCCAGCGCGCATTGAAAAACTTTGTGCGTGCAAACTAACCTACATATCTTTTGCCTGCCAATTGTGCAAAATACGCAACACCTTGCAAAGATTACCCCTTATGGAGGCTTGATGCCATTTAATAGCAATGATTTATATGATGTACACTTAGAAACTATTCAGGTTGCCTCGCCTATCTTTCAGAATTTTGGCGGACAAAAGAAGTTTTATGGGCAAATTTACACGGTTAAAGCCTTTGAGGATAACACCTGCATCAAAGAAGCTTTTGAAGAAGACGGCACAGGAAAAGTGCTTATTGTGGATGCTGCAGGTTCGCTTCGCGCTGCCATGATGGGCGATCAAGTCGCCGCCTTAGGAAAAAAGAATGGCTGGGAAGGTATTATTATTTTTGGCTGCATTCGTGATTCCGTAGATGTTGGCAAACTCGACTTTGGTGCCAAAGCACTGGCAACCATTCCCCGCAAGACAATCAAACGCCAACAAGGCATTCGAGACATTACGGTACACTTTGCTGATGTATACTTTACACCCAACCACTATGTTTACAGTGATGAGGATGGCATTCTAATCTCCGACAAGCCCTTGATATAATTTCCATTTTGCTACTAACTTTGGCAGTCTTGTGGCTATCTTAAACGACAGGAGTTTTATAATTAATATGAGCATCACTTGTTTTATAAAGCTATGCGCTGTTGCAGCAGTATTTTCACTTGCTGGTTATTATGCGATGCCTTTCCTCGCTATGGGTGGCTCTCCTGAGCCTTCAATCTTTGCAACGGGCCTACTTATTGGCACATTGTTTGGCGGGCTTTTGGTTGCTTTGAATCCTTTAACAAAGGGCACCAAAAGCAATGATAATGTTCTTTATGTAGGAAATATTCCGTTCAATGCTCGTGAAGATGAGGTTCAACGCTTATTCGAAGCTTACGGCACCGTTAAAGCGGTACGCTTGGTAACAGGCGGTCCAAACAAGCGTCCGAAAGGTTACGGTTTTGTTGAAATGGACAAGGCTGGAGCCATTGAAGCATTAACGCTTAATGGTTCTGAGTTTGGCGGCAGAAAATTACGCGTAAATTCGGCAAAAAGTAAAACAGCGCACTAAAAGCTAATATCACCCTGTTTGCATATGCAACAGGGTGATAAACTTTCTATCCACCTGAAAGTTTTGCTTTAAACCCTTCCTTATCCAGCATCTGCAAAAGTTTTTCTCGATGGTCTCCTTGAATTTCAATACAACCATCTTTCACAGCCCCACCTGTTCCAAGCTGGGATTTAAGCTTTTTTTGTAATGCTTTTAATTCGATATTATTGAGTGGCAAGCCATCAATCACACAAACACTTTTCCCTCCTCGCCCCTTACTCTCTCGGCGAATCCTCACACCTTGCTTACCAGGATTTTTAATGGCACTTCCTGATGCATTTTTTGACACCTTCTTTTTACCCCGTCTTGATGGCTGCATCGACTTTCCAATCTGCCCATCCTCCGTAGAATAAACCAAACGTTTGCCTTGACTCATTGCATCACTCCTTGTTGCCATGAAGTATGCTTATAGCATGAAGTCACGTCCAACAAACACATCACATCGCCCTTTTACGCCTTAGGGAAAATTTGTTTATTCATATAGAGATATTAAATATCTCATGCTTTAACTTGCCGCCTACCTGCGAGCAAGGCATTATTCGCTTTCGCTACACCTTTTGGGGGTCTCATGGCTGGGAAGAAAACACAAGATAACACGGCTGGAATTACACAAGAAGGGCGCTTTTATAGTGCCGAACGTCTGCATGCAATGCATGATATGATGCTTTATATCCGCCGTTTTGAAGAAAAAGCTGGGCAAATGTACGGCTTAAAGAAAATTGGTGGCTTCTGCCATTTATGCAATGGCCAAGAAGCTGTATGTGTTGGCATGGAAGAAGCTG
>CAYPXU010000030.1:0-14224 GCA_964414875.1 uncultured Zetaproteobacteria bacterium
ACTACATTTATGACGATGGAGAGATGCCAAAAGCTAAGGCTTTGCTTTATGTCTGGCAATCTGGAAAGGAATATTAGACCGTTAAATTGTATTTGACGGGTCATGCGATGACGAAAAAACAGGAGGTTTTACATGCTGTCCCCAGGCTACTTTGATTTTCGCTGGAGTTGGTATCGCCCGATTTTTAATCGTGGTGAAGAGACTGCTGGGCGTTGTCGTGTGGATGTGCGGCGTTTGCCAGTACGTTTTACTGGTGAAGATGGTAAAGATTATATTCCTTATGCCGTGAGCTCTGGCATGTCCGATGTTATTTTTGGCTCATTGCGACGGCTGCAAGATTATTCTGTGCGTTATATCATTTCGGGAGAAAAGGTTTCAGCTCATCAGTTGCCGACGATGACACCTGTGTCTCGAAAAATGGTATTGCATCTGCATAAACGTTACCCGCACTTGCCTCAAATGTTATTGCATCATTGGTGCGCTGATGAAAAAGGCGGTTTGGCACTGCTGGCGATGTGGCAATCCATGTGGCAACAATCGTGGAAACAGGATCAAGCGGACAATGCGCCGTGGGTAGCTAGTGTAAATATTTTGATTTTAAAGCTTATTAGAGAGTCTATTGCTAAGTTGCCAAATGAACATGTAGCCCATACGGATCATATATTGGTATGTATGGCGGGGGGGTTGTATGAGTGGGCTTTGCGTGGATTTTTAAAGAAACATCTTGAAGGAGCTGTGGAAGTTACGCGTATTGCGACTTACGAAGCCATGATGATTCCTGCAACGCCCATTGCTTTTTTATACCGTCAACCAGATGACTCATTGTTGGGTGATGATCGCTTTGTGATTATGACCTACGGATTGGAGCCTGATATCGTGCCTCGCTTGAGAGAGTTGCGAGCTAAAGTTGAGAGCAAACATGAGGCTGGAATTTTAGCTTTATTGGCACAAAACCGCATGGGAGAGCACATGTTAAAGCGCAGCTGGGCGCGCTTGGCTTTATGGGAGTTGGCTGAAAAAACAGGTCAGGGTATTTGGATGCAATGGGTGCTTAATGCCAAAAAGCTGGATCAGTTTTTGGCTAAGCCAGAATTATTGCCTGAAAGTGCCGTAAAATTATTAGGCTCTCATACGGATTATCCTTTGGTGAGTTGGATTCTAGCACGACGTGATGATAAAAAATCTAAACTTGCATTAGCCACACCATGGCTAAAAGATGATCGTGTATTAAATGCATTCCGTGTTTTTGAAGAAGACGTTGTGGTGGAGCGTACGCGCCGCAAAGCTGAAACGGTGTGGCTGGATCGTCGCCAAGTACTGGGTGGTAAAGGGCGTGGTGTGGAAGTGGATAAAGCTTTATCTTCGGCATGGGAAGATGGTCAGCTGGTGTATTTTCAAAATGCAGAGAAGTCACTGCATAGTGGAGCATCGCTTTCCTCAAACCAGGCATGTCTAAGGGTTGAATGGTCGGACTATTTGGCGCGTATGTATGCCACTCAAGTCGATTATGAAAAGTTTTTGGAAACTATTTTCTTACCGGCATTGTTGGCAAAATTTGAGGCTAGCGACAATGTATTTTTGGATGCTTTGCAGGCCTCTGGGTGTTCGTTTCGTGGTAGCAGCCAAGCGTTGGTAGAGATGGGTGCTGCGATTCAAAATTTGTTACGCCAGCTTTATATGGATGCGATTGAAGGTGATGGGCGAGGACGTATGCCAGCGGCATCGATGTGCTTGACTATGATGGGTGAGTGGGCGGTTGTTGATTGCCAGCATAAAGTATTAGGGAAATTCCGTATGGCAAGTGGTTTGGCTGTGGCGCAGGCAGATGCAGGCATAGCGCATGATGCAGGTGTGGCTCAGATTATTGCATGGCGTGATCACCACGCTGGGCAGAAGGCTTTGGGTGGCGTGCGTGTTGAAAGCATAGATTCAGGAACAGGGCAATCAGCCAGTGTGTTGTATAACCAAGGTTTTGCACTTAGTGAGACAGTGCTTGCTGAATATTTGTCAGTGGTGCGTGCAAGAGCAGGCGTGAAAAAGTTTTACTTGGATCGTCATAAAGCAGCGTTGATTTTTTCAACGTATCGTTTGCCCAGCGACACATTTGAGCTTGTGGCTGTAATTCCTCATAATGGGGATGAGAACATGTCATTGTTTGTAAAGGTAGGTTCACCGCCTTTGAATGGCAGTTCTGTGGGCTTGTATGAGTTGTTAGATCCTGTGACAGAGGCTGCGCAAATGATACAGTCGGAAGTGTTAACGACTTGGGCTGGGGGTTAACGATTCGTACGCCGCATTTATCACAAGCGGAAAGTTGGTTAAGCACATCAAGTTTGACACATGGTTTGCCACAATCACTTGCTGTGGGATGGTCTGGCGGGGTGGATTCAACAGCCTTGCTTTTGGCTTTGCATGGCCAGGGTTTTCAAGTGCAGGCTTGGCATATTGATCATGCTTGGCATAAAAAATCTTCAGATGATATGCAGCAGCTGTCGAAATTAGCAGAGTCGTGGGGTATCCCTTTTTTGTCGCAACGCTTGCCTGAAACATCCACATCCAATCGTGAAGCGCAGGCGAGGCAAGGGCGTTATAATGCTTTTCAGGTGATGGCTGAGGAAACAGGTATATGTTCGATTGCTTTGGGGCACCATGCTGATGATCAGGCAGAAACTATTTGCATGCGGATGTTGCAGGGTGCTGGTGTGATGGGCTGTCGGGGTATTAGCCCTCAAAGCTGTCGTGATGGATTGAATATTTATCGGCCTTTGTTGCATGTGCGAAGGGCTTCTTTGGAGCGTAGCCTGCAGAAGAAGGGTGTTGAATGCTTGCATGATGCGAGTAATAATGATGTGAGCTTATGGCGAAACCGTATCCGTTTAGAGCTTTTTCCAAAAATGTTAGCGCTAGGTGTTGATCCGTATGCGTTGTTTATGCGCTGGCAAAAACAGGCTGTGAGGTTGGCGAATATGGTAGATGCAGGGGCGGATAACATCGCTTTGCATGCAACAGGTTCGGCTTGTTCTATTTTGTGGTATGATTGGCAAAATTTATCGCAAGCAGTGCGGGCGCAGGTTTTACAGCGCATGGCAGCATTTGTGCTGGGTAAAGGTGCGGTTTTTGGGCGTAGGCATATTGAGTTGATTGAGTTTTGGCAGAAAAAAGGTGGGCGTGGTGGTCTGGATTTGTCAGCTTGCCGCCTATCACGTCGAGGTGGCAGCTTGCATCTTGAGAGCAGGAAGGCAATCTCCCGCGCTTGATGCTGTTAGAATGAGTGTTCGAAATTAATGTTAGCTTCATCTTGTATGAGTCATCATTGTCTTTGAATGAAAATTGGAGTTTGAATTTATGGGTAAGAATTTATTGTTGTGGGTTGTCATTGGTCTGACCATGATGAGCGTGTTTAATATGTTTACAGTACCATCTGGTAAGCAGGAAGCGATGACCTATTCGGCATTTATTGATCATGTTGAGCAGGGTATGGTTGAGCAAGTGACCATCAATGACAAACAAGTGTCAGGGCAGTTTCGTGATTTATCAGGTGAGATGAAAAGCTTTACCTTACAAGTTCCTAACGATCCAAATTTGATGCAACGTTTGTTGGATAATCAGGTGGAAGTGGATGTGAAAGCACCTACGGAAGTGCCATTCCTTCTATCAATTCTCATTTCATGGTTCCCAATGTTATTGCTGATTGGTGTGTGGATTTTCTTTATGCGCCAAATGCAAGGCGGTGGTAAAGGTGGGGCAATGGGCTTTGGTAAAAGCAAAGCTAAGTTGCTTACTGAAAATACCAACCGTGTTACCTTTGCAGATGTGGCAGGTTGCGATGAAGCCAAGCAAGAAGTGACAGAAGTGATTGAGTTCTTGCGCGACCCCTCAAAATTCACCCGTTTGGGTGGCAAGATTCCCAAAGGTGTGTTGTTGGTAGGCCCTCCTGGTACAGGTAAAACTCTTTTAGGTCGTGCGATTGCTGGTGAAGCAGAGGTGCCATTTTTCTCTATTTCTGGCTCAGATTTTGTGGAAATGTTTGTCGGTGTCGGCGCATCACGGGTGCGTGATATGTTTGAGCAAGCTAAGAAACATGCGCCTTGTATTGTGTTTGTGGATGAGATTGATGCGATGGGTCGCCATCGTGGTGCTGGTGTTGGTGGTGGTAATGATGAACGTGAGCAGACATTGAACCAAATGTTGGTTGAAATGGATGGTTTTGAGGCCAATGAAAGCGTGATTATTGTTGCGGCAACCAACCGTCCTGATGTATTGGATCCAGCGTTACTACGCCCTGGGCGTTTTGACCGTCAGGTCGTGGTTGGTAATGCTGATTTGAATGGTCGTGTTCAAATTCTTAAAGTACATATGAAAAATGTTCCTTTGGCATCGGATGTTGATTTAAAAGTGATTGCCCGTGGCACACCTGGTTTTTCAGGTGCGGAACTTGCAAACCTTGTCAATGAAGCGGCATTGAATGCGGCTCGTTTTAATAAAGATAAAGTGTTTGCAGCTGATTTTGATGAAGCCAAAGATAAAGTAATGATGGGTACGGAACGTCGTTCGATGGCGATGACGGAAGATGAGAAAAAACTGACAGCATACCATGAGGGTGGCCATGCTTTGGTGGCAATTCATTGTCCTGCATCTGATCCGATTCATAAGATGACCATTATTCCGCGTGGTCGAGCTTTGGGCATGGTTATGCGTTTGCCAGAAAAAGATGAATATTCACAATCACGTGAGAAAATGCATGAGAATTTGGCGATTGCTATGGGTGGGCGTGTGGCTGAAGAGTTGATCTTTGGTTATGATAAAGTGACGTCGGGTGCTTCTAGCGATATTCAGATGGCAACCAGTTTGGCAAAAAACATGATCACCAAGTGGGGGCTGTCAGATAAGTTAGGTCCTTTGTTGTACGGTGAGGATGAGCAAGAGGTATTTCTTGGTCGTTCGATGACGCAACATCAGAGTATGTCGGATGATACATCAAAGCTTATTGATGCTGAGGTGAGGCGCTTTGTTGATGATGCCTATGATAGGGCTAAGAAGATTCTTACCGACAATATTGACGCGTTGCATAAATTGGCTGAGGCTGCTTTAGAATATGAAACATTGTCGGGTGATGAAATTGATAAAATTTTAGCAGGTAAACCTATACGTACGCAAAGTGATGAGGCTGTATCAGATGATGTAAAAGCTGAAAGTGATGATGGCAAAAGTGATGTGATTGTAGATAAAGAAGTTGTACTAGATGATGAAAAAAAACCTTCTGCTGATGAGGCTGGTCAAGCACATTGATGCACGACCGTAACGGTCAACAGCCCTCTGGCTGGTTACGACAAGCTGGGCAACCAGCATGGGTTATGGGGGTGCTAAATTGCACCCCCGATTCATTTTCAGATGGTGGGCAATTTTTAGATGTTGAAACAGCTGTTCAATATGGTTTGGCAATGTGGAAATCTGGTGCAAGCATCATTGATGTGGGTGGTGAATCCACACGTCCAGGAGCGAAGCCTGTTGGCGAAGAAGAAGAGTTACGGCGTGTGATGCCGGTGATTAAAGCTCTGCGGATGCAAGGCTGTAAGATTTCGATTGATACACGTCATGCTATAGTGATGGATCAGGCTGTTCAGGCGGGTGCCTGTATGATCAATGATGTGAGTGCCTTGTTGTTTGATGATAAGAGTCTAGATGTGGCTGTTCATGCGGTTGCAGATGCAAAAGTGAGTGTGTGCTTGATGCATATGCGAGGCACACCCGAAACAATGCAGCAATTACCAAAATATCGTGATGTTTTATCTGAGGTATTGGCTTTCTTTGATCATTGTCTTGAACGCTGTTTATCAGCGGGTATAGAGTCCTCATCATTATTGCTTGATCCAGGCATTGGATTTGGGAAATCGTTAGAAGATAATTTGGTCTTGATTGCTAATATAGGTGTACTAAAAGAGCATTTTGGTCTACCAATATTACTGGGGGTATCACGAAAGTCCTTTATCGGCTCGTTAACGGGAGCTTCTGTAGATGAGCGAGAATTGGAGAGCGCAGTAGCTGCAGGCATTGGTATTTTTCAAGGTGTTGATGGTGTGCGTGTGCATGATGTGGGATCCCAGTATCGAGCTTGTCAGATGGCTTCTGCTTTGCTTGATGCTAAAAGATAAATATGGGATGGTGTATGTATGTTTGGCATTGATATGAATTGGGATACTTGGCCTATTTGGCAGATAGGTATGCTGGACATGGTTGATATCCTTGTGGTTGCGGTGGTTGTTTATTTTGCCTTGCGCTTGATGCGCGGTACAAGAGCTGAGCAAATGTTGATTGGTTTAGCTGTACTGTTTTTAATTTATGAGTTGGCGCGGATGTTTGGTTTGTTAACCGTTGAATGGATGTTCTCTCAATTTTTCTCGGCATTTATTATTATTTTAGTAGTATTATTTCAACATGAAATCCGCCGTGGCTTGATGCGAGTGGCTGTAAACCCATTGGCTCCAGCGGCTAGACCAGTGGAAGATATGGTTGAACACTTGGTGGAGTCTGCCAGTGCTTTGGTACATCGAGGTTGGGGTGGTTTGATTGTTATTGAGCGTGATACGGGTCTAAAGCATTTGATGGAATCAGGTGTTGAAATGGAGATTGCACTTCGTTCAGATGTCATTCAAACATTATTTTGTCCAAAAGCCCCCATGCATGATGGTGCAGTCGTTGTTCGTCATGGTGCAAAAGGAGCATGCATTGTTGCAGCAAGGGTTTTATTACCATTGGTGGAAGCCGACGCTTTGCCTGGTGGGTTTGGCACGCGCCATCGAGCCGGTGTTGGTATTAGCGAAGAAAGTGATGCCTTGGTGGTGATTGTATCTGAGGAGCGGGGTGAAATCCATTTAGCTGAAGAAGGGCAGCTAAGTCCAGCTATGGATTCGGAGAAGCTGAGAAAAGAGTTGAAACAGCGTTTGCAAGTGCAGAGCTTTCAGTGGGGTTCAAAGCATGCGTAGGATGTCGCTCATATTACAACCGTTGATCCTGTATGCTTGGGCAGTCCTGATTGCTGTTGTTTTATGGGTGCAAGTGCATGGTGATGGCGAAGGCTCTCTGAGTATGGAAGTTGCTTTGCAAGTTCAAGGGTTGCCTGAAAACATGGTGATTGTGAATAATCTGCCGAATCAAGTTCGTTTAACTGTAAAAGGTCTGCAAGCGCGTTTGAAGGTATTACAGGCAGGTGATATTTTTGTGCCATTGAATGCGCGTGATTTATCTAAACCAGGTGTTATTGAGCGCCCGCTAAATCCAGAAGATATCCATTTGCCAGCAGGTTTGGTGGTAGAAAGTATTCAGCCTGATTTGGTAGAGTTGCAGGTGGATCGTATTGTGACACGTACAGTCACGGTGCAACCACAGTTTGATTTGCCACAAGGTTGGCATGTTAAGGCTGTATCGGTTGAACCAGTTTTAGCACGCTTGCAAGGTCCTGAGGTTTGGTTGGAGTCACTCAATGCTGTTGATACAGTGCCGTTAAGGCTGGCGTTAAAAACGGGCGCATTTGAATTAAAAGCTGATATAGCAACGCCTGCAGGGAAAGCGGTGCATTTAGAGAAAAACAAAGGCGGTTTTGTGGTTCGTGGTGCTTTATTTAAAGATACGATTGAACCGAATATGGTGAATGATTTGGAATTACAAGGGGCGGGGCAATAATGCGTAAATATTTTGGTACAGATGGTGTGCGAGGTACTGTTAATCAGGATCCTATGACAGCGGAATTTGCGCTGCGTTTGGGGCGGGCTGCTGGGCATGTGTTAACCAAACATTTGCCACATAAACCACATATTCTTATTGGGAAAGATACCCGCTTATCAGGTTATATGATTGAGTCGGCATTGTGCGCGGGTTTGACGGCGCAAGGTATGAATGTACAGCTGGTGGGTCCCGTACCTACCCCTGCAGTGGCATATTTAACACGTAGTTTACGTGCTGATGCGGGTGTGATGCTATCTGCTTCGCATAATCCAGCCGGTGATAATGGTATTAAATTTTTTGCGGCAGATGGCTTTAAACTGCCTGATGCGGTGGAGCTAGAAATTGAACATTGTCTGGATAATTTACCTGCTTTGCCACCGGCTCTTGAAATAGGTAAAGCCGTGCGTGTGGACGATGCACGTGGCCGTTATATTGAATTTTTGAAAGCTTCATTGCCGCGCGGATTACGCTTGGATGGTATGAAAGTGGTGGTTGATTGTGCCAATGGTGCGGCTTATGACGTAGCACCACGTATGTTGCAAGAATTGGGCTGTGATGTAGTGAGTATGTTTGCAGAGCCTGATGGTTATAATATTAACTGTGATTGTGGTTCAACCTATCCTGAGAGCATGTGTGCCAAGGTCGTTGAGGTTAAGGCTGATTTGGGTCTGGCGTTGGATGGTGATGCAGATCGATTAATTGCCTGTGATGCCAATGGTGTTGTTGTCGATGGCGACCGTGTGATTGCGATTTTAGCAGAGCATGCCAATAGACATGGTAAGCTTCAGGGTGGCGGTGTTGTGACAACCCTGATGAGTAATATGGGTTTGGAGCGTTATTTAAATAGCATAGGGCTTGATATGCACCGTGCAGCAGTCGGTGATCGTTATGTACTTGAGATGATGCGTGAGAAAGGTTGTAATCTTGGTGGTGAGCAGTCAGGGCATGTGATTATGCTTGATAGTAATACCACGGGTGATGGTCTGATGAGTGCATTGCAATTGTTATGTGCGATGAAAGAACAAGGCAAGCCGATTCAAGATATGGCAACGTCAATGACATTGTTCCCGCAAAAATTATGGAATATTATTTTACCAGAGCGTAGAGACTTAATGGCAGATAAATTTATTCAGGAACTATTGCATCATGCCGAATTGGAACTCGGAGATTTGGGGCGTGTGAGTGTGCGTATGTCAGGGACTGAACCGAAATTACGTGTGATGGTAGAAGCAGAGAGTGAAGCCTTGATGTTAAAGGTTGGGGAAGCACTTACCAAGGATATTGCCAAACACGTTTTATAAGCACTTTTTGTTGGTGGGAATAAAAAAAGGCTTCTGATTATTAAATAATCAGAAGCCTTTTTAGTTTTTTCTAGGTGAGCTTATTGACGGATGTAAGCCAAAAGATCTTTTACTTCATCAGGTGAAAGATTTTTAATATCTTTGCCTGCGCGTTTGACATGGCGACCATGACGAATGCGCAAATCAAGTAGCTGATCACTTAAATCTGAAATCTTACGTTTTTGTGCGGCATTACCAACTAACTTAATAGCGCTTGGAGTTGCATGGCATGATTTGCAATTCTTAGCAAACAGTTTCTTACCATTCTTTAAGTTGGCTTGGTAACGCAATGATAAAACATAATGCGCTATATCATTGATATCTTTATTACTAAGCTGGTGCTCATTGGCTTTCATTAATGTGCCAGGGCGACCATGGCGCATTGTATGAACAATGGCATTTAAATCCAATTTAGAATATACAAGGTTGGCAGCACCCAAGCCTGTTTGAGCACGGCCATCGATACCATGACAACTAATACAAACTTGCTCAAAACGCTTTTTACCATTGGCAAGGTTGGGTTTGTAATCAAAGGTTTTAATATAATCAATCACAGCTTCGATTTCAAGCGGATTAAGATCATATTTTTTGGATGTCATGCCTGTGCCGCGTACGCCATAGGTGATAATGCGGCGCATTTCATCACGGCTTACAACTTGTGCCATGGCACGGTGGTTACGTGCAGGAAATGGTTTTAAATCTTTACCAAACTTACTAACAGTACCGTCAACACCATGGCAACTTGCGCAGTTGTTGGCATAGATGCTTTTGCCATCGGGCATATCATCTGATGCTTGAGCAGAGCCAAACGGCAGCGCAATCAGAGCGGCTGTGACTAGTATTTTTTTTAACATATTATTCCTCCCCAGAAACTATTTCGCGCAAGGGTTGGCAACCTTCTGCGCTTGAATGAAGCTTACCATAGCAGTAATTTCATCGCTGGAAAGTTTTTTGTTAAATTTTGGCATGGATTTACGGCCGTTGGTAATAGCACTTAAAAGAACTTCAGAGTCCTTATTCATATCTTTAAATGCCGGTCCGAATTTCTTTTTTGTTAGGCTATGGCATGTTTTGCATTTTTTACTAAAGATTTTTTCAGCATTAATGCCATCACTTGCCATGGCTGTTTGTGATGTCATCGCAAATACTGCAATGCTGATAGATGCTAAAATTGTTGCTTTCATTTACTTCTCCTTGGATATGCCTATTGAAGGCTTTGGTCGTGTTTTGTACAACGTGTGATTTTTACGTTATGTGGGGACTATTAGATGTCATTCGTCGTTTTAGGCTTGTAAAGCCACATTTGATAAATGCTGATAACCAATTGCATGCCAAATGTAATGCCGACAACGGCACCTGCACCGACTACAACATAAGCAAAATCAGGAATGATTTTGGTGATAAACCATGAACTGATATCTAAAAGTAGGAATGCAAATGGAGCTGCCACGAGAATGCGTTTAAACATTACTGGCAGCTCACATAAGATGAAAATACGCCCGATTAAGAATAAAATAAATGCAATGCCGAATAGATGAATGTGTGAAACACGAACCAAGGCTGGAATGGTGGCACCTGTATCGGTTGCTGTGAGTTCAAATACATGTTCATATGAGTCGAAGTGTGGAATGCCGCTGATGCCGCTTTCGACAGAGTGACACATGACACAATTATTTTGTAAAATAGGGTTTACTTTGGCTTCAAACTCTTCTTTGGTAGCACCGTGTTGAATCCAGTCCAAAATAGTTGTTTTAGCGGCGGCATTCGGAAGGTTGGGAGCCATTGGTCCATTAATAGCAGCTCCCAAACGTGTTTGGTTGTGGCTGCCATAATATGCTAAAGTTACATCTTTAACCGATAGACCTGGTTCGCCATCGCGACCTTGATGGGTGTAATAAAGATTTAAAAGAGCAAATAAATAGCCGACCCCAATGGTGATTAGGAACATGGTGTCGAGCAGTTTTTCGCTGGTGGAAGCGTCAGAAAAGCGTCTGAAATGGAACATGGTTACTCCGTGAATATTTGATGAAACGACATGATACGCTTATCTTATATTTGAGCAATACTAATAAATAGCAGAGTATTATTGTAAGGTATTCAAATTTGAAGAGCGCTCTTTGTTTGGGCAGGGTAGAGGCGTATGATGGAGGGGTCATGTTGTTAACATCGAAGGTTGTTTCACAATTATTACTGCCGCCAGGCGGATTGATTCTATTGGCAATGCTAGGTGTTATATTTTGGAAAAAACGTTGGGGACGAGGGGCTGTGGTTATAGCTTTATTGATGTTTTGGGGTTTATCAACAGAGCCTGTTCGGGATGTTTTAGCAAAGCCTTTGGAATTTAAATATGCAGCATTAGAGTTAAAGGATAAAGAATTTAAGCGCAGTGCGATTGTTTTGTTGGGCGGTGGTATTTATGCCAATGCCCCTGAATATGGTGGTTCGGATGAGTTAAAAAGTTACGCCATGATGCGCACCTTGTATGCAGCCTATATAGCCAAACGAACTGGGTTAAATGTTTATGCCACAGGTGGCAAACCGCTTACGCAAGGCGATGATGCTGAAGGCGATGTCATGCGGCGTTGGTTGATACGTTTAGGGGTGCCAGAAAATAAAGTGTTTGCCGAGTCATATGCAGACAACACTTGGCAAAATGCTATTTATATAAAGAAATTATTGGCTGAAAAGGATATTAAGCATATTATTTTGGTGACATCTGCATGGCATATACCGCGTTCGGTGTGGTGTTTTGAATCGCAAGGCTTGCATGTAATAGCTGCACCCACTGATTATATAACATCGCAGCAGGTGTATGATTTGCGCAGTTATGTGCCGCGTTGGACAGTGTTTTCTGATTCAGGGCAAGCGTTACATGAATACTTGGGTTTGTTTTGGTATCACTTAAAGTATGGGTGAAGTGCTTAGCTGTGTAAGCTTCATTATATAAGCTAGACTCTTATGTAGGCATCGGGATTGCTTTCTTTGTGGTGTTGTCTATAAAATGATGAGAGTGTGTTAACTATAAGCGTAAGATCAGGGGGGATATGTGAGCAAAGAGCCTGAAAATAAGTCTGGAATGTTGCTGGATAAATCGGAAGATCTTTTTGCAGCTGGCGGAGCTTGGCTGGAGGCTTTATATGGACAGTGGCTTGATTCCCCTAATCAAGTTTCAGCGCATTGGCGTGCTTTTTTTGAGGCCAATGGCATGGTAAACAAAGATACGCTTGATCATCGTGCTGTCTTGAGAAAAATGTCATCTACGGCGCGCTTAAGTGGTGCATCAACAGCACACGCCCATACGTCATGTGATAGTTACCCTGTGGAACACCCTTCGCGTGCGATGTATTTGATTCATGCTTGGCGTGTCTATGGGCATACACAAGCCAAGCTTGATCCTTTGGGATTGAGTTCTTTGCAATCTAGGCCTGAATTGGAGCTCAGCTATTACGGGTTATCTGAGACAGACTTAAATCATGAATTTCCAACGGGTGACATGGCAGGAGAAGATCGTTTGCCATTGCGTGATATTTTAGCCCGACTGCAAAGAACGTATGCTGGAAGTATTGGTCCTGAATTGATGCATATTTCTAATTCCGCCAAAAAACATTGGTTGTTTGAACGTTTGGAAAGTATGCAGGGCACTCAAAGTCAAAATGCTAATGTTCGCCAACGTACATTTGAACATGTGATGCACGCTGATGCCTTTGAGCATTTTTTGCATACCCGTTATATGGGGCAAAAACGTTTCTCTTTGGAAGGTGGTGAAAGCCTGATTCCAATGCTGGATTGTTTGATTCAAAAAAGTGGTGAGACGGGTGTGAAAGAGATTATTCTTGGCATGGCGCATCGTGGGCGCTTGAATGTGCTTGCCAATATTTTGGGAAAATCATTGACGGAGATTTTTGCCGAATTTGAGGGTACGCAATTACAAGATGAAACACCCACAGGTTCAGGTGATGTGAAATATCATTTAGGTTTTTCATCGGATATTGAGACGGCTGGTGGTGTCGTACATCTATCATTGGGCTTTAACCCATCACACTTGGAAATTATTACGCCTGTGGTTCTAGGAAGTGTGCGTGCAAGGCAATGCCGACGCAAAGATAAAGCCCGTCGTCAGGTTTTGGGTGTTCTGGTACATGGTGATGCGGCATTTGCAGGGCAAGGTGTTGTGGCTGAATCATTAAATCTGGGCGAGCTGGGTGGTTTCCGTACAGGTGGTACGATTCATATTGTGGTTAATAATCAGATTGGTTTTACCACCAATACCTATGATTCGAGATCAACATTGTATTGTACCGATATTGCTAAAATGGTGCAGGCACCGATTTTACATGTGAATGGTGATGATCCAGATGCTTGCTGCTTGGTGATGGATTTGGCGATGGAATATCGTAATCAGTTTCGCAGTGATGTGGTCATTGATTTGGTGTGTTACCGCCGTCATGGGCATAACGAAGCAGACTCTCCTGAAGTGACGCAGCCTGTGATGTACCGTGAAATTGCTAAACACTCCACCGTTGAGCAAATTTATCGTCAGCAACTTATTGATGATGGTGTTCTGACATCTGATAGTGCCGAAGAAATGAAACAATCATACATCGCATGCTTGGATAAGTTTCGCAAAGAAGGGGTTACGCAACCACATGGCGTGAATAGTTTGGGTGGTCGTTGGCAGGGTTATGTGCGCAATGGGGCCAAAGAGCCTGAAACAGCTGTGGCTGCTAAAGTGCTGGAGGACTTGGCACGACGTGCACACGCGGTTCCAGATACATTTAGTTTGAGTCCAAGAGTTGAAAAAATTTATGATGCACGCCTGCAAATGATGCAAGGTCAAACACCAGCAGATTGGGGCTGTGGTGAAGTCATGGCTTATGCCACATTGCTTGCTGAAGGTGGTTGGATTCGTTTATCTGGCGAAGATTCTGGGCGTGGAACATTTTTTCATCGTCATGCAACGGTTTACGATGAGAAAACAGGCAAGAGCGTTGTACCTCTAAAACAAGTAGAAAATGGTGATATGAGCCATTTTATTGTGGTGGATAGCATGCTGTCGGAGTTGGCAGTGATGGCATTTGAATATGGTTATTCGGTGGCAGAACCACGTGCTTTGGTGATTTGGGAAGCACAATATGGTGATTTTGCCAATGGCGCACAGGTGG
>CAYPXU010000031.1:0-1933 GCA_964414875.1 uncultured Zetaproteobacteria bacterium
ATCCTCTACACCACCCAAGCCCAAATGCCCGATATATGGCTCTGGCGTAATCAATGTCATCGGTACTTTGTCACGAATCTTTCGGCGACGAAGCTCTGTATCAAGAATACATGCATATTCATAAACAGGTCCATAACATGAAACACCTTGCACTGCGCCCACAACAATTGGTCCAGGGTCTTTACAAAATTCTTCAAAAGCATTGTATGCTTCAACAGCATGATCAACATGGCAAATAGAGTGAGAGTGACCTTCTGGTCCCATACCCTCAACCAAGTCAAAAGCCAAACGTGGTCCTGAAGCAATAATGAGATAGTCATATTCTAAGAACTTACCATTGCCCAAGCGTAACTTATTTTCATCTTCTAGGATTTCATCCACACCACAGGATAGAAAATTAATGCCTTTTTTATTCAAATATGGAGAACATTCAAAACTGATTTGCTCCTTATCTCGCCAACCAATAGCCACCCAAGGGTTGGATGGCGTGAAGTGGAAATAATCCACATTAGAAATCACCGTGACTTCATGTTCACCACCAAGTTTTTTTAATTCCGCTTTCATCTCATAAGCTGCGGGCATTCCACCAATGCCAGCACCAATAATTGCAACATGTGCCATACTATTTATCTCCTATCCGTTCTCATTCGTTACAAAGGGTGAGTGAACCCACCCTTTGCATGATTCATTGCTTGTGCCTTTAGTCGTTTTTACAGCAGTTGCAGCTATTGATGCCAAAAATGGCATACAATGGACAAAAGCTAATCATTGATGTCAAAGCAAATACTGCTCCGGCTCCCATCGCAACATCATTCCATGGTTCTGCGATGCCTGCCATAAAACCTGCCAATAATAATGCTATACCAGCAATCAAACGAACTGCTCTATCTAGGCCACCAAGATTTGCTTTCATATCAAGCCTCCAATTTCAACTATGCATCCATTGAATTAGTTTATTAGCGGATAATAATATAAATTCGAGCCGCTGTATGTGATAAAGTCACATTACTCAATCATGCGTCATTTGCCCTAATAATGAACGCTCTTGCAACTTAATAATCCCACGACCCAACTCAATCCAACCCCGACTTTCAAAACTCTTTAACATACGACTTACAACTTCCCTTGCAGTACCCAGCTCAGAAGCCAGCTCTTGATGTGTACAACTTAATATATCACCTTCATTTTCTGCACGCTCTAACAGTACCCGAGCCACGCGCTGATCCATGCGCCCAAAAGCCACATCTTCAATCAACATCATCATATCACAAATGCGTTCACCTATATATGCCATCGCATAGCGTCTAAAGCTATTCGAGCCGAACAACAACCGCTCAAATAATTTGGGCGATAAAACCACCAAATCAACATCACTTTCAGCCACGCCTTCAGCAGGATAATCTTGCAAACCCAACAAGCATGTTGTGGTCAACATACAGCTTTGCCCCTTACCGACCCGATACAATAAAATTTCACGACCTTCTTTATCAATTTTATAAACACGTACCGAGCCAGAAAGAACCAATACATAGCCCTTACAGGCATCACCTTCACGAAACAGTTGATGACCTTGAGGTGCGTGCAAAACTTTCTGCTGAATCAACTCTGCATGTAGTTGTTTATCTTCAATTTCCTTTAACTCAGGAAACCTAGTCAACCAGTTCATGATTTATTGATGCCGTTCAAGGCTTGTTGCAACAGTGGTTTTGCTTCATTCACAAGACACTGAAGCTTCGGGTTATCAATCATGCCTACCATGGCTTCTGGATCGATCATAGACACAATCG
Source organism: uncultured Zetaproteobacteria bacterium (assembly GCA_964414875.1). Taxonomy (GTDB): domain Bacteria; phylum Pseudomonadota; class Zetaproteobacteria; order Mariprofundales; family Mariprofundaceae. The sequence continues at coordinate 1,788 of CAYPXU010000031.1, forward strand.
TTTGCCCTTCTTCATTTTCATACACAATCACATTGCATGGCAACATCAACCCCAATTCGGGTTCAAGTTGCAAAGCCTGATGGGCTAATTTTGGATTGCATGCTCCCAAAATAATATATGGTTTACGACTCACATCGATTTTCTTC
>CAYPXU010000031.1:2033-13942 GCA_964414875.1 uncultured Zetaproteobacteria bacterium
AACTCCCCTTATTCTATAGGATAATCTTCTTCCATCCACGCCAGAGTACCACCTGGATTGCATGCTCCCAAAATAATATATGGTTTACGACTCACATCGATTTTCTTCTTTAAAGTTTCAGCCACATCAATGCGTGTTAAGCTCCCAAAATAATATATGGTTTACGACTCACATCGATTTTCTTCTTTAAAGTTTCAGCCACATCAATGCGTGTTAAAATACCAAAGCCGACAGTTTGCAAACTTGCCACAACTGCTTCTTTAGCAGCTTCCAGACTACCATCAAATACTGCTCTCATACCATAATCAGCCATACTAACTCCCCTTATTCTATAGGATAATCTTCTTCCATCCACGCCAGAGTACCACCTGTGACATTGATTAAATTTTGATACCCATAATTTTGTTCCAAAAATTCAATCGCTTGCGATGAACGCATACCTGATCGGCAAATCACGTACACCTCACCAGAGCTTGGAAACTCATCACTACGCATCGGCACAGTATTTAATACAATCAGTGTCGCATTAGGAACATGCCCTTGTGCATACTCTTGCACCTCACGCACATCAATAATAGTGCAAGAATCGCCTTTTTCTTTGGCACGTAACCACTGGCTATGAAGCTCATTCACATCAATGCATTTCATTATTTCACAACAGGGTAATCAGCTTTTTTCCAAGCTACAATACCGCCCATAACATTTTCAATATTGCTAAAACCATGTTTTGCCAACAACTTAGAAGCACGTGCTGACCGCACTCCTGAATGACAATACACATAGACCTGTTTGTTTTTAGGCACTTCTGCCAAGCGTTCTGCCAAAACTTGTACTGGAATCAATGTCGCACCCTTGATATGACCTTCAGCATATTCTTCAGGTGTACGAACATCCAACATCATAAAAGGAATCGGAGATTGTTTGCCTTGCTGCCAATGCTGATAAACATGCTGAATCGGCGCATTTTCATAACCTTCTGGGGTTTGCTCACCAACCCCACATGCCGTTGCCATAAAGGGCAACATGAGTAGTGCCATAATACTTAAACTTAATTTTTTCATCTTTTCATCTCCTTTTTTCTTTACTACAAATCATGTATCAGTTTGATAAACATCCACGTTGCTACCAATACAAGCATCACACTAAAACTCTTTTGAAAGTGCTCGGATGAATAGCGTCCTATCAACATATTACCTACCCATGCTCCCAAAACTGCCAGAGCAGTGATCACTAGCACTGGATACCAAGCTATATCTATGCTTTCAGTATACCGTAAAGCAGCGATCAAAGATGTAGGAATAATCAGCACCAAAGAATGCGCAACCGCTTTTTGATAACTTCCCACACCAAGCATTAATAACAAGGGAACAATCAAGAATCCCCCTCCTACACCGACGACCCCAGTCACAACACCTGTTCCAAGACCCGCAAGCAATGAGTATCTGCAATCGCATGGTGCCTCTCTGGCAGAAGCTGAAATATGCTTCATGATGTCACTATGCATCCACCATGCTGTAATAATAATAAGCAATGCAAAAATAATCGTTTGTAGCTGATCCGATATACGCAGCCCTATACTTGCGCCTGCAAAGCCTCCCAGCATACTACCGAATGCGAAGAAGCGATGAAGCTTCCACTCAATATGTTGCCAGCGCTTCTCATGAAGCAGTGTCAGTGCGCTTACACAAGCCACAATAATCAAACTCATCGCTATAGCCTGCTTAAGAGGCACGCCTGCGCCAAAACTAAGCAGGGGAACTGCGATCATGCCTCCGCCCGCCGCAAACAACGACAGCACCAAGCCAATCAATGGTGCAAATATCCAGACCGCAATACTCATTACTTTTCTAAGCTAATCACTTTCCAGACTTCACGGGCAAACCAGCAGCTTGCCATGAACCCATACCACCAGAGAAGTTATACACATCATCAAATCCAGCCTGTGCCAACTTGGTTGCTGCCATAGCCGAGCGATTACCCGAAGCACAAATCACCACCAAAGGCTTATCCTTGGCAATCTCAGTCATGCGTGAATTTATTTCACCCAAAACAATGTGTAGTGCCTTGCTAGGATGACCAGATTCCCACTCAGCCAACGATCGTACATCTAACAAGGTATGCTCTTGATCACGAAAGCTATGGTAATCTGAAGCCACCATACTTTTCACCCCCGATAGTTTTGGCGCGACAAAACGCTTCCAAAGAATATAAAAAATAAAAGCGCCAATAAGAATATTGACAATATTTTGTTGAATCCAATCCATAATTTCTCCTATTGAAAGTAATAAGTAGGTGTAAAGGCTAGTGTGAGGGAGGACGGTTACCTTTACACCCACTTACAGGCACTCTTTAACTGTGTTTTAAACCCAGTTTAGAGAGAATTTTTTCCATCAAACACCATTGTGTGATACCTGATTGAAATAAGTTTACACCCACAAACAGCGTGAACCAAAGCCACGTGGGTTCAGATAATTGCACACCATTGTATAACGATGATAAAAACACCGATAACATGATAAATCCGCCTGCAATAATGCGAATAGCCCGTTGTATTGTCATAATAAACTCCTTATTTACTGTAATTTCTATCATTCATATATTGTAACTATTCAGCTCACCGCTTATTTTCCCAATATCAGCGTTAAAAATTGCTCGCTTACAGCAGTAAGCTGTGCTTTTTCGCCTCGTTATTGGAAAAAACGCAGCAATCTGAACAGCTACAGGCTATTGTTGATACTATGCTGAATAGTTACCATATATTTAACATGCTGTATCCTGCACAGGTTTATTACGCTGCCAGAGATAATACATCAATGGCGTAATAAACAGTGTTAAAATCGTAGCTGAAATGGTTCCAAACACCATGGATACACCCAAACCACCAAATACTGGATCAGAAATCATAATCGAAGTACCTGCAATCACCGCCAACGCCGTTAATAAAATTGGCCGCGCACGCACAGCTCCCGCTTCCAGAACAGCCGTTTTCACATCATAACCCTGTTTCTGATAATCCAATATAAAATCAATAAGCAAGGTTGAATTACGAACCACAATACCTGCCAGAGCAATCATGCCAATCATCGAAGTGGCAGTGAACGCTTGCCCCGTAATCCAATGCCCTGGAAAAATACCAATCAATGTTAAGGCGGTTGGTGCCATCACCAACATGGGCAAAATAAATTGACCATAATAAGCAACCATCAGCAAATAAATCAGTAGCAAGCCAACAATAAATGCTGCACCTAGATCACGAAATACATCCAGAGTAAGGCGCATTTCACCATCCCAAAGCATATGATAGCCAAAGGTGTCTTCAGGTGTTGTTACACCAAAGTGCATGCCACCTGTTTTTAAATTGACCCCTGCAATCTCTTTACCATCAAGTTGCTTATCCATATCCAACAAAGAATAAACCTGTGAACCTTGTTTCGGTTCAGCACTAACATACGTCACTGCATGTCCATCTTTGGTATAAACCGCTTTGGATGCGATACTGCGCTCCACAGTCGCAATGGCTGATAAAGGCACCGTACCGTTGTTAGAACTCACATAAATGCGATTTAAATCCTCAATATGCGCACGCAACTCACGCGGTAATTGCACATGTAAATTTACTTGGTGGCGTTCATTATCAACATGCACAGCACCAAAATTATAACCCTGCAAGAAATCCCGCAATGCAGTTTCCACCTGTTCTGTCACAACACCCAAGCGTGCTGCCTTTTCCTTATTCACATGAATATCATATTGAACTTGGTCTGCACCAATCGAATCATCAATATCAACGACATCATAGGTTTTGGAAAACACGCCATGCACATAAGCTGCAATTTCACGTTGCTTCTCATAATCAGGCCCATAAATTTCAGCCAATAATGTAGCCCGAACTGGCGGGCCTGGAGGATCTTCCACCAATTTTACCGAGGCTTTTGGATGCTCAGCAAGTACAGGCGCAAGCATACGTCGAAAATCCAAAACAATATCCGACGAGCTTTCACTACGTTCATGTTTATTAACCAAATTCACACGAATCTCAGCCAAATGCGGGGCTTCTCGAAACAACGCCGCACCACGCAAAATACCATTAAAATCAATCGGACCAGCCTGCCCAATAAAGCTTTCATAATCCTTTACTTGTGGATGCTGGCGCAGCACATCACCAACAAGACGTGCCAAAGCATCGGTTTCTTCCAGTGTTGAACCTTCGGGTAAATCCAATGTAATATTAAAGGTGTTTTGATTGCCTTTGGGTAACATCTTTAATTCCACTGCACCGCTTGTTAAAGGTCCATTGATGCCAGCAGGACGAATAAACTGCCAGCCTGGCTCCAACATTGCGCCAACAAACAACACAAACACCACCACAGAAAACACACGTCGCGTGGATTTATTCTCTACCAGAGGCACTGCTATTTTCATATACAGACGATGCACCCAATCTTTGGCTTCTTTATCTTTTTCTTCCATCGTTGGTTCAGTTATTTTACATGGTAAAAAACGCTGCGCAATCCATGGTGTAAAGGCATAGGCAATCAACAATGATGCCGCCATCGCAACAGGCGCATTAAATGGAATAGGAGCCATATATGGGCCCATCATACCCGTAACAAATGCCATCGGAATAAACGCCAGAATCACTGCAATAGTCGCAATAATAGTCGGTTTTCCTGTTTCATTGGTGGCACGAATAATCAAGGCGGCTTTATCAGATAAGCTGCTAACACCCTTATGCAGATGCCTATGAATATTCTCAATCACCACGATGGCATCATCCACCAGTAATCCCAGTGCGAGAATGAGCGCAAACAATGTAATGCGATTGATGGTTTGATCTGCAAAAAATCCAATCGCTAAAACCACAAATAAAATAATTGGAATATTCATGGTCACAATCGCAGCTTCACGCCAGCCCAAGAACAACAGTAAAATAATGATGACGGTGCCAATCGCAATCGCCAAATGTTCCACCAATAAATTCACCGCATCATCGGCACGCTTGCCTGAGTCACGGGTAATCGTTACTTGTACATTATCTGGAATAAAATTGCCCTTAAGCTCATCCAGTTTATCCGCGATGCCTTGCGTCACAACCACCGCATTGGTGCCACGTTTTTTGGACAAAGCAATAGAAACCGCAGGTGTTTCTGGCTCGCCCGCAACTGTATGCTTGGAAGCTGCGCCAAACGCAATGCGGTGCAGTTGATTAGCCTCAGATACACCATCAGAGACACGCGCAATATCACGCAAGTAAATCACTTTACCTTGCCATGAACCAACAACCAGTTGCCCAACCTCTTGCGCTGTTTTTAGATAACCATCCAACCAAACTTTAACAATCTGATTATCACCTACCAGTTGTCCAACATTTCCACCACGGTTGGCAGCTTGTAAGGTATGATGCAAGACATCCAAAGCAATGCCATAGGCTGCCATTTTTGCAGGGTCAATCTGGATACGAATCTCATGATCCTGACCACCAATAATGTCCACAACAGATACACCTGAAAGTGGGGCTAATTGATCGCGCACACGCTCTGCCAAGCGTTTTAATGCCAAACCATCCATGGCTTGCGATGAAAGTGTTATCACAGATACAGGCACATCATCCACATCCATCGGCTTAATCAAGGGCTGTGATGCCCCTGCTGGCAAACGATCCAAATTATGCATAATTCGATCATATAATTTCACAAGACTAGCTTCTTTATCTTCGCCAACTGTAAACATCACCGTCACCACACCCATCGAATCCATCGACGCGCCATAGGTATGCTCTACACCTGTCATTTCACGCAATACCATTTCAAGTGGGCGCACAATAAGGTTTTGTACTTCTTCAGGGCTAGAGCCTTGCATATGCACAATAACATTGGCTGCTGGCACATCAATTTGAGGGTTTTCTTCACGTGGCGTAACCATCAGTGCTAATGCACCAATGAGAAAAATAAGGATACTAATAATTGGCGTTAAATTACTTTGCATCGCAAACTTACCAAGTTTGCCAGCAATATTTAACGGGGTTTCAACATGTTTCAATTCATTCATGGCTAAGTTTCATGCCCGTTTTTAATGCTGGCTCACCGCCCCAAACCACTTGCTCACCATCATGCAAACCCGCCAATACCTCAAGTTTACCTTGATAAGACTGCCCTATACGAATCAAGCGATAGTGCGCAATCGATGCTGCATCCATCACATACACTGCATGCAAACCAGCTTGTGTTATGACAGCATCCTTTGGAACCAACAAAGCTTTACGCATACCCATCTTAAACCCTGCTTGGGCATACATACCAGGGTGAATATCTTTCATAGACGGTAGGGATACCTTCACCAAGAATTGATGCGAAATAGGATCCGCAGCCTGTACCACTTGCCGAACAACACCCTTAAAATGCTGCTGCAAAGAAGCAATTTCCACATCAACAGTGTCATCTTCATGAATCTGCCCAACAAACTGCTCTGAAACATAGGTCTCAACCAACAAACTACTCGGATCTTCCAATGTTAAAATCGGCATGCCTGGTGAAGCTAGGTCACCTTTTTCCATACGCTTTTCAACCACCACACCACTCACCGGTGAAATAACTTTTGCATAACTTAACTGATGTTTCGCCTGCTTTACCTGTGATTTTGCGACTTCATAACGCAACTTCACCTTATCAAACTGCTGCGCTGTCACCGCACCTTCATGCAGTAAACTTTCATAACGTTGCAATTCCAACTTTGCATTATTTGCATCAGCTTTTGCCTGAATTAAAACCTGCTTAGCATTCACAGGGTCGATATATAACAATACCTGCCCCACTTTAACCTGATCACCTTCACGTACTTTAATATCACTGATATAACCAGGTAAACGCGAGCTAATCGAAACACGATGGTCCGATGTCACAATACCACTGGTCACATAATGCACAGGAATTTCTTGCAGTGTTAGGGTTAAGTTATGCGCAACTGTGCTGCTTTGCAGTGCAACAGGCATATCCTCTGCGTCTTTATTACAAGCAGTCAAAGTGCCTATGAACACTATACTTATAGCCAAAATTATTGCCGATTTCATAATACTACTCCCTCATTTAATAGCCCAGCAGACAACAGCAATGCCGCCTGAGCAATCATCATATCTGACCGTGCATGTACAATCGCTACTTGCGAATCATCCATGGCAACCTGAGCATCAAGCACCTCAGAAGTTGTCTCCAAACCCTGTGTATACCGCAGCGACAAAATACGCAGTGATTCTTTACTTTGCTGAAAAACCTTTTGCTCACGGTTCAACTTTCTTTCAGCAATTTCTAAAGCTCGCCATGCCTGCCGAACCTGATTGGCAATCAGTTGCTTCTGATCGGCAATTTGCCACTGCAATGCTGCATAGGATGATTCCGCCTGCCGTTGTTTAGCATGATCAGAACCACCATTAAAAATATTCATACTTACTGTAATACCAACCATGGCGTTGCCATGCTTAAGTGCTGGCGTAGCACTATTCCACTCTTGGGCAGCCACCAAATGAACTTGTGGCAAGTTACCAGCATAAGCAATATCACGCTGCGAAGACGAAGCCTGCCAACGCTGTTGCATGGCTTGAAAATCCAAGCGTCTCTCACTTGCGTATTGCAATAAATCATCCAAAGACTCATCAGTTAAGCGAATATTGGGATGCGACAAAACAGCCTGACTGAAAGACTTTGTAGCACCCATCAACAAAGCCAATTGCTCCAAACTTGCCTGATAAGCATTGGCTGTTTCATCGACTGCCAACTGACGACGCAACACATAAACATGCGTATTCATCACATCACTTAGCAATGCCATGCCTTTATTCTGCAAAGCCTTTGCATCAAGCCAACGTTGCTCTGCCGCTTTGACTGACTGTTTGTTTTTTTCTAGCTGTTCTTCATATTGCAGAGCTTGCATATATGTTACGATGGTTTGGTAAATATGCTGTTGTTTTTGAAATTCAAAATCCAAAGTCGCAGCTTCAGCATTACCTTCAGCTTGCTCTTGTGCAGCTTGCAATGCACCACCTGCAAATAAAGGTAGACTTAAACCCAAACGCGACTGGTAATTCTTCTGATAGCCTGGATTATTCAACGTATTAGGGGCAAAGTCTGCCGCTGTAACTGATTGTTGCTGCAGCTTATCGCCAAAGACCTTTAACGGTGCATTGCTATAAGTCCAAGCTGTCGATACATCCACACGCGGCAAACGCCTGCCTTGCATATCATTCACACGCTCATGGGCTTGATCAACGCGTTCAGATGCTACCAATAGTGCCCGATTATGATTTACCACCTGAACGACACTCTGCTGTAGCGTTAACGGCTCAGCGGCTTGTAATATATTCGGCATCAGCAAACATATTGATATTATTATATGATGCTTTTTTAATATATTTAATAACAAAAACACGTTCATATCTCCCTCACTATTTCCTTCTTAAAAAACTTAAACCTTCTTATAAATCAGGGCAATAAATAACTTTCAATGCTTTAATCAATTCAGAAAACGCAGGGTTTGCAATACGGTAATATACTTGCTGCCCGCGCTTCTCACTGACAATCACACCCAAACCTTTCATTTTACACAAATGCTGAGAAAGATTGGATTGCGATGATTTGGTAACTTTTTCCAAGTCACCCACACACATTTCACCATCCATTAAATGACACATAATGGTCAACCGCGTTTCATGCCCAAGAGCTTTTAGCCCTTCCGTTGCTTTTTGAAGATTTTTATCTGGTATCAACATATTGCGAATTATAGATTAACATGATTATATTAGCAATTAATAATTTAATATATTCAAATAAAAACTATCAATAAGCACTTGCCAGAGCGTTCCTCAAAGCAACCATAAGGCGTGTCATCAATCTGCACCAGTCACCCATGCGTTTTAACCATCAATGTAAGGCGCATGACTTCCGCTCGTGGCTGTTCCTGCCCGCTCATTTGCAATAGCTACGCTTTACTTTCCCTTAAAAATTCCAGCTAAGCCCTGCTGAAACATAGCCAAAGGCATTATTAAATTTATGATTGCTACGCGTATTGTATAATAATGGCATATCACCAAGTAAGAATTTATCACTCACACGCGCATGCCCATAGAGGGCTATATCATCAAATATATCCACAAATAAATAAGCATCAAGTCGATTCACTGCATTCACATCGGGCTTAGAAGCTCGTTTAATATAACCCTGACGTTGAATATTAATATGGCTATAATCAACCGACATCGTCACAGCCTTGAATGGTCGCCAGTCAACACCAAGCTGCACAAACGTATGATACTCCACCCATGGTGTAAGTTGCGGTGCCTTCGGAGCCAACAGTGCTTGAGCCGTTGACACATCGGATTGCATCTTAATCGATACATCATAACGCCTTAGTTCAGTGCTAAGGTGAAAACGCCAATCATCATTAAGCATATACGATGTCCGTAATGCAGCCAACCATGCACTATCTTTTGCAGAAACTACAAATAATGGCAGCCCACCCACACGTGTCACAGGTGTAAGCAAAGGACTAATACTATAACTATAAAATGCTTCATCTTTTGCCTGATGACGCAGATAACCAACCTCAACTGCTGCACGCAATTCCCTACCTTGATAAAATACATATTGGGCTCGAATATCATGCCCTATAATACGCGATGGTACACGCTTGGGCTCAGTGGTTCGCAGTGCCAATTGATCATTGTAGAATGCACGGTAGCTGAAGTTCAATGCATCTGTTAAAGCATAACGAATGCCTGCAGTAACGGTAGCATAGTGGTCTAACTTCGCCGAACTTGGATTCTTTGAGGCATAATTAGTAAAATCAAACTTTGAGGAGACATAATCCCCTTGCAGATACAATTCACCCTCACCCTCCAGTAACGAGGATACAATCGGGCGATCCAATTCCTGAACAGCCTGAGCAGAAGATATAAAATATGGAAAAACGACAATAAGCGCAGCCATAAACAGCTTCGAATATAGCGATTGAATGAAATAGACAAATTGATTCACGATCCCTCTCTGTACATATAATAACGCAAGCGCTCTATAATTTAGAAAAACTCTTACTCCCTAATTTACACGCTATAAAACAAAAAAAAAACGGAGCTGCAAAGCAGCCCCGTTTGATGTAAATCCTTATTACTTAGAATGTTGTCAGTGTACCTGTAACACCACGACCACCTGTCCCAGTCACAGAGTAAAGGTTTAGAAGCCCGCTATTAGCAAGGTTCAAAGAACCAATGTTTAACCCAAGTGAAAAATCAAAGCTAAAAACACCTGCTCTTTGCAAGATATTCAATTGAGCATTACCAACTTTTGATTGAATTGTATTCAACAGTGTATTGGCATCAATGCTTACCACATTTGCATTTGTCTGAATGATATTTGCCCCCAGATTTGTAACACCAGCTGGCGCACTTGCTACAGTAAGACCTGCACTATCAATACCACTAAAGTGCAGCACTGCATTAACAGGAACCGTTATAGCTACAGCACCAGCTCCATCTGTGACAACTGTAACTGGAGAGATCGAACCCTGAATAATGCGATTATCATTAAGCGTGGTCGATTTAATCTTAAAGTTAAACGAAGTACTATATGTAGTGGCAAACCCGCCTGTTCCAGCAGCATTACCAAGATCCACAAGAGTAAAACCAAGCACAACATTGTTCACAGACGTGCTTCCTGCAGTGCTTGCAACACCCGTATTAGCAACGGTGTACGCTGCCGTACCGACTGTAAAGCTGTTATTCGACATTCCAAGACCTCTTAATACAGCTGGATTCGGCTGTGCCGCTGTCGCTGCATTTGCTTGAACTGAAGTAATTGTGCTTGGAGCTGCTGTTGGATCGGCAACAGCAATCGCATTGTTTAATTGCGCAGCAATGTCTATTGCCTTAACCGCAGTGCTTGCAGTCGTAAAATTAGCTGAAGTTACACCCGCCGTAATCGCTGTATCACTTCCGACTGCACCTGGTGCTTTACCTGCTGCAATATCTTTCGCCATGGCTGTTGCCAATGTACCCACACTTGCACCTGCATTATTCACCAGTTCTGCAATCAGTGCAGAAGCAGCCAATGCTTGGGCTCCAATAGCTGGGTCAGCAGGGTTTAAAATATCAAGGCTGCGAGGGTCAACTTTGTTACCATTTGCATCTACTGTATTTATACCCAACGCTTGCAAGGCTAAATCGCCTGAACTACTAATGGTTTGCGCTACATTGACAGTAGTACCATTAGTGGATGCCTTAACCAAGGCAGCTTTTACCAGCTCCGTCTGAATGGTTGAAATAGGATTCATATTAACAGCACCACCCGCACCTACGGCAGCTGCATCAGTAAAAATCAAGCTGGTTGGCTGTGATGATGCCGATAAAGCACCTGTTGTTTCATCCAAATACCTACCTGCAACAACAATTTCAAATGGGCCTGGAGTGCCACCTGGAATGGTTACCGTATAATTACCCAAAACATCCGTAATAGAGCCTGTCGCTACTGCTGGTATTTGTCTAGCACCATTTACAAGTGTAAATACTTCAACCGTAGAGCCTATTTGATATGGTCCTTTGGCAGCCGCACCTGTGACTGTATTAGAAGCTATGCCACCACCACTGCTGCCACAAGCCGAAAGTCCAAGCAGCCCTATCGCTGCAACAATCAACATAATTCTTTTCATTTCATTCCCTCCATAAAATTTAAAAACAATAAAAATTACCCAAAATAATCCTACACGAACACACAGAACCATTACTTTAATAAAAAGCCATCATTCAAAAAAAAGATGCAATGTCAATCTAATTGAGCAAATGTATTAGGGCAATCGCATTAAAAAAATAGATATTTCACTGATGTTACGCACCCATAGTTATTCTGTTAGAGTAGAATAATGAAAAACTC
>CAYPXU010000032.1:0-13850 GCA_964414875.1 uncultured Zetaproteobacteria bacterium
TTCACAGCATCGGCATCTGTTACATTCACAACATGTGCAGAGACTTGTCCACCATGTAGCAATAATTTCTCCACAGCAGCATTCACTGTTGCTTCACGGGTCGCACAAATTGCCAAGTCGTAACCAGCTTTGGCAAGTGTTTCTGCTACTGCAAAACCAATACCACGGCTTGCGCCTGTAACAACAGCAACAGGCCTATTATCACTTACTTGTGATTCACTCATGATTGTACCGCCTTAGCCATCAAATCGGGTGTAAATACAGATGCTACCGTAAGCTCTTTGTCTACACGGCGCACCAAACCTGACAATACTTTGCCTGGTCCCATTTCAATTGCTGATGTAATACCCTCAGCAGACATCTTCTGAATCGTTTCAGTCCAACGCACAGGTGACACCAATTGCTCCACCAAGGCAGTACGAATATCTTCCACATTATTCAAAGCCATAGCACGTGCATTGCTCCACACAGGGCATACAGGCGTCGTTAATGTTGTGTTCGCTAACTTTTCTTGCATGGCATCTGCGGCTGCTTGCATCAAAGGTGTATGCGAAGGCGCACTCACAGCCAGCGGCAACGCGCGCTTGGCACCCGCTTCTTTAGCGGTAACCATCAAAGTTTCCACCGCAGCAGCATGACCAGCGACAACCAATTGACCAGGGCAATTAAGGTTCGCTGCCCACACTTTATCAGTATCTGTTGAAGCATCACTACACAATGCCACTACTTTATCATCATCCAAACCAATAATAGCTGCCATCTTACCCACACCCGCAGGCACAGCTTGCATCATGGATTGACCACGAAAAGCCACCAAAGCAACAGCATCTTTAAAATTCAAAACACCTGCCGCAACCAATGCTGAATACTCACCCAAACTATGCCCTGCCATCTGTGCAGGCATAGCACCACCACGCGATTGCCATACACGAAATAAGGCCGTAGAAGCTGTTAAAAGTGCTGGTTGTGTATATTCAGTTTGATTAAGCTTGTCTTTAACATCATCCAATACCAAGGCTTTCATATCATAAGACAAAACATCCGAAGCTTCTGCAAAGGTATCTTGAACAATGTTTTCTTCTGCTAAGAAGTCAGCCAACATACCTTTGGATTGAGAACCTTGACCTGGAAAGAAAAATGCCAAATTTTTCACTAAATTCTGACTCACTATTTACTCCATCTCACAAGATTTGCGCCCCAAGCAAAACCGCCAGCAAACGCTTCCAACAACAACACCTGCCCTGATTTAAATTTGCCTTGACGGTACAAGTGATTCAATGCCAATGGCACACTGGCTGATGATGTATTGGCATGCTGATCAACAGTCACTGCCATACGCTCTTCACTCATCTTCATTTTCTTGGCAGTGGCTTTTAAAATACGAATATTTGCCTGATGAGGGATAAGCCAATCAACATCCGACTTGCTCATATCGTGCTTCTCAAGCACTTCACCAACTACTTCACTTAATTTGGTCACAGCAACACGAAATACTTCATTGCCTTTCATCTCAACAGCAGCAACACCAGCTGCATCAACACGAAAATCAACTTTTTTCCCAGGTGCATTACCTTCATATTTATGTTCTGCCATCAATAAATTCCGATACGAACCATCACAGTGCAAAACCGAGCCAACCAGACCGCCCTGCTCTTCTTTGGCTTCCAACACCACCGCACCCGCACCATCACCAAATAACACACAAGTATTACGATCTGTCCAATCAACAATGCGCGACATTGATTCCGCGCCAATCAGTAATACACGTTTAAACATGCCTGATCGCATCATGCCATCGACTTGCGCCAAACCATAAACAAAACCTGAGCAAACTGCCTGAATATCCCAAGCAGGAAAATCTTTTCCACCCAATTTATATTGCACGATACTGGCAGTAGAAGGGAAAATCATATCGGGAGTAGTCGTAGCGACTACAAGCGCATCAATATCATCAATGCTGATACCTGCATCATGCAAGGCTTGTTTGCCTGCGGCTGTCGCCAAATCAGATGTTTGTTGGTTTTCAGCAATAATATGCCTTTGTGTGATACCTGTACGCTCACGAATCCATGCATCTGAAGTGTCTACCATTGTTGATAGCTCTTCATTGCTTAAAATTCGTTCGGGCAAATAGCCACCAACACCAACAATATGGGTGTTTAAATTCATGATCCATCCGCCATTTGATTCATACTCTCAAGTGTACGTTCAATAAGATTCGCTTCAACTTCACGAATCGCCACATCAATAGCACAGGCATAAGCATAAGCATCCGCAGAACCATGGCTTTTCACAACGATACCATTCAAACCCAAAAGAGGGGCACCATTATGTTCACTAGGATGCAACGAATCTTTGACGCGGCGCAAAGCGCTGCCTGCCAACAAAGCACCTGCTTTAGCAATCACTGAAGAGGTTAGTTCACGTTTGATTTGTGTTAACATCAACTTTGCTAAGCCTTCCATAGACTTCAACGCAACATTGCCTACAAAACCATCACACACAACCACATCCACCTTATCTGTGAATATGTCTGTGCCTTCAACATTACCGATAAAATTTAAGTTTGATTCGCGCAAACGTGCTGCTGCGACTTTGATAACATCTGTACCTTTAATATCTTCAGAGCCTATGTTCAACAAACCCACTCTTGGCGATTTTATGCCTTCTGCGGCTTGCAAATAACAACTTCCCATCACAGCAAATTGCACCAAATGCTCCGAAGAGCAATCTACATTAGCACCAATATCAAGGAAAAATGTACTTCCACCTGCAGCTGGAATCATTGATGACACAGCAGGTCGATCAATACCGGGAAGTGTCTTTAAAATAAATTTAGAAATCGCCATCAAAGCACCAGTATTACCAGCGCTGACCATGGCATCCCACTCACCATCACGCACGCCACGCGCCCCGACATGAATCGAAGATTGTTTTTTACGGCGGAGAGCCACAGCAGGCGGATCACACATGTCAATCACGTCAACTGCTGGGATAATATCCACAACTTCTTCCAAGCCTTTCTCTTGCAATGCTGGAAGCAATATTTCTGGTTGACCACAAATACCAAACTTTACAGCTTTATTTTGCCTAGCGAGCACCTGAGCTAACGCATCAATGACAACATGAGGAGCATCATCCCCACCATGGCCATCGACTAAAATTCGACTCATATTGGACTCATCCATAGAGGACATTAAGCTTCAGCTTTCTCAAGAACCTCACGGCCTTTGTATTGACCACAGCTCTGGCATGCATGATGTGGACGCATAGTCTCGCCACATTCTGGGCACTCGCTCATTGCTGCAACGGTAATACCATCATGGGAACGACGCATATTACGTTTTGATTTACTGGTTTTTCTCTTTGGAACTGCCATTTTACTTACTCCTGCTCATTAACTGATGCTTGATAATAAATATATTGATCATCAAGCATCAAATTTCATTTTTGCCAGTGCAGCAAAGGGGTTATCACTCTTATCACCGCTACACTTACACTTATCATGATTGAGATTAACGCCACAACCCTGACACAAACCTTTGCATGAATCCTTACATATTACACAAGGTTTCCATGCCAACCAAACTTCTTCGCGCAGAACATCCACCAAATTCAACGTACCTGGTGGCGAAACCACCTCAATATCCGCACGATCATCGTCATCCATATCTAGCTGTTCTTCAAATGCATAGCTACGTGCAGCATCACCTGTGACAGCCCATTCAAACTCTCCCATACAGCGATCACACTGACGCATCACAGAAACTGTCCATTTACCACGCAAAGTATAAATACCATACGCCTTTTGAACCAGACCCTGCCAATGGGCATCACGACACACATCCATCAAAGCATTCACATCACCAGCATCTGCATCCATCAAAGTCGCAGCAGAAACATTCATATTCCATGACTTTCCTGCTGCTGAAATATCCTGAAGATTGATACAAACCTTATCTGACACACAGCCTCCGCTCTGATCAAACGACCAAAGAAGGCGGCATTATGGGTATAGACTGGCTATGGTCAAGCACCCTGCACAGAACAAGTGAAATTACCTCTAATTTGTAATACAATAATATGCGCTTTCAATACAAAGTTTTGACAAACACCTCAAAAGCAGCTATTTCATGGTAGATTCATTTATAATTAATATGCAGTATAAGGAACTATATGCAGCAGGGTACAAGCGCAGAAGATGCAAATCGACTTATGGAAACAGTGTCCTTTGAACTGGACACAGATCTTCGCCTGCACCCTCAAAAACTTGAACTTGGTAAAGCAGAACTTCTAACAGACGCACTGACCCTGCCATTTACTGATATTGAAAAACGTTTAAGTCAGTATATATCAGGCAGCTCCAAAGATGAAAAACTTCTGCTTCAAAAGAGCATTAAATCCTATTTAGCCAAGCTTAATTCTAACCCGATGATTCCATTACATTACAGGCTTAAAGTATTAGCAAGGTTCGAGCGTGAGTTAGAGTTATTTGATGCTGAAATGACTGCGGCAGTACTCAATGCTCATAAAATTGGCGTTGACCTAGTTCGCAAAGCCGCCCGAAATGAACCCGCTTATTACCGTATTCTGGTGGATATGGTCTCTAATGCATTGGAATTGGCAGTCAAAATGTTGCGTATTGGCCTTGAGAGCTACCAGTCACCAGCCGTGCTTACAACCAGGCAAGCATTTGATCTTATGCGCCTCGGCCTTAGTGTTATTCCAGCCCTTAACAAGCAAGACATATCTGAGAAAAAACGCTTATTTCAAGCAGTCAGCAACCATGAAATGATGCGCATGTTGGATTTTTACAGTAAAACACCTCATGAACAACAAATTACTTGGCAAGAATTGCAACACCACACCAATATCTTAGAGCCATGCTTCCTACGAAAGTCTGACAAGCCAGAAAAGATATCTGGAGAAACTTTTATTATTACCTATTGCAGCCGCCCCAATGATGCTGCAAAAGTTGTATCTGCATTACCTGATGACATCAACAGTGATATGATTATTATCGTCGCAGATCACTTTATTGAGCGCTTAATTACAGCGGTTGGTCGTGTTGAAACTGTTCTAAGAAACCCCGCTTTGCAACACAGTGACCTGCACACCGAAGAAGCATTGCACGGCACTATTATTGGTGGCAATGCTATTCTAAACACCTTACGAAGTCGTGATAGAAAAGCTGAACGTCAGGCATATGCAGGCACACGTTTGGTGATTGAATGGGATGCTGCGAAAGCCTTTACAGAGGCACATACAGCACAAATCTTGGATGAATATGAGTTTGCTCCATCTGATCATATGACACCTGAAACTTGGTCTATCACTGACATAAGCCAAAGCGGCGTAGGATTGGAGCAATTGGGTGATACAGTTCCCGTATCAGCAGTAAGCTCACTGGTTGGCATGAGCTGGATACCTCACAACAATGAGCCAATGTTAGGCATTATTAGCTGGCTAAAAGAAGTGAAGGTTGGCGAACAGCGTATGGGCATTCACTTCTTCAAACATGCATTCAAACTATATCAGGGCATGATTATGGGCGGTGCAACAGATGATACATCCATGGCACGTAGCTGGCCTGTATTAATTAGGCCAGGGAAACGTTATCACACGGCTATATTCCCAGACTGCCGTATTTTTAAAAACATGGCATTTATACTCAAGCAAAATGGCAAAGGTGCTTACTTTAAAGTTGTCGAAATAACCAAAGGTGGCAACAATTATTGCATCTGTTCTATCACACCTGCGCAAGAGCTAAAGACCACACAAAACTTTGATTTTAATACTTAGACGCCCACTATAAAATATTCGAGCTAAACACCTTTTCACGGTAAAATTTTAGTTCCTCGATGGATTCACGCACATCCGCCAAAGCCAAATGCTCACCCGCTTTTTTTGGTGCTTCAATATTAGGATACCAGCGCCTCGTCAATTCTTTCACTGTACTAACATCAATATTTCGATAATGTAAATAAGCCTCTAATCTTGGCATATAAGGCACTAAAAAACGACGATCTTGATGAATGGAATTGCCACAAAGTGGTGACACTCCTTCTGGCACATGGGTCTTAATAAATTCCAAGCTTTGCTGTTCAGCATCAAGCATGGAAATGCTTGAGGCTCGAACTTTTGCCGTTAAACCCGAATCTCCATGATGCCCTTTACACCAATCACCCATAACATCCAATACAGCATCAGGCTGATAAATCACAATATTCGGACCTTCTGCAACAGTATTTAATTGCCCGTCGGTGATAATCGTCGCGATTTCAAGAATCGTATCCACATTCGGATCAAGACCTGTCATTTCCAAATCCATCCAGACCAAATAATCATGATGTTTCTGATTCATCGTAATACCTCTGAATATGTTGCATTTAATATTTGTGATAACACCAAGGACTGTTTTTCCCATGCGCGCCGCACAGGGTAATGCCGCCGTAAATAAACAAACCTTTCAGCTATACCACTCCTATTAAAACCCGCACAAGCCACCAATGCATCATGGTCTTTTTTAATAGGGTATACTTCGCTCACTTTATCATGCAAAGCAGCCCAAGATTCAATCTTTTCATCACAAACAAAAGAGACATCGGGCAAATCATCATTCATATGCCATACAGGCTTAATATTTAAATAATTACACAATGCTTCATAAATATATTGTGTGTTTGCGGCTTTTCCATCCAGCGAGTGGCCTGCAATATGTGGTGTAGCAATCACACACTGCTTATGCTCCAATAGTTCAGGGAGAATAGCTGGCTCATTCTCCCAACAATCCAAAACAGCATACACAGCCTGTTTGCTATTCAGCCAACTTAATAAAGCAGTGTTATCAATACAGGACCCACGTGCAGCATTTATAATCACCTTGCCTTGAAATGCATTTAAGTGTTTGTCATCTAATAAATGTTGGGTCTTATCCTCACCTTCAGTTATCAATGGCGTATGCAGTGTTATGATATCCGATTGATTCAACAAATCATCCAAGCTCACAAAACCTGCATCACCTTCCATACGTTGACGTGGCGGGTCATTCACCAAAACCTTGATACCCAAAGCTTTGCAAATATCGACAAGTTTCCCACCAATACGCCCAGCCCCAATCATGCCCAACGTCATAGATGATAAATTTATTATATGCTGCGCTTGCAGCTCCAATAACGCCGCTAAAATATATTCTAGAACTGAACCCGTCGATGAGCCGGCCGCCGTTGCCCAGCTGATGCCATGTGCATCAAGCCATGCTTTATCGTAATGATCATCACCAATGGTAGCTGTGCCAGCAAAGCGTACACTTGAACCTGCAAGCAATACAGCCCCAACCTTTGTACCTGTTCTGGTTAATAATACATCAACATCTTTGACTGCATTTGCAGTAATATCTTTGGGCGGTAACACAGATAAATCCACATCATAACCTGACAAATGTTCACATGCTGATTTCACACCCCAAATATGTTCATCCGCAATAATTTTTAATAAATTCCCTGCCAACTTATGACTCCAAGGCTATGATTTTCCGTATCAAGCGTGTTGATGAATAACCTTCCAAAAATGAAATCGTCGTCACATGACCACCAGCAGCTTGCACAACATCGGCACCAACAATGTTATCGACTGTATAATCACCACCCTTCACCAAAACATCGGGCAATAAAGCCGAAATTAGATGCAAGGGCGTATCTTCTGAAAAAGCCACAACCGCATCCACAGGCTTTAATCCTGCCAACATCATCGCTCGATCTTGCAAAGCATTGATAGGTCGTGCTTCGCCCTTCAAACGACAAATAGAGTCATCATCATTTAGACCAATAATTAAAATATCACCCAATGCTTTGGCATCTTGTAAATAAGTGATGTGTCCAGGGTGCAATAAATCAAAGCAGCCGTTGGTAAACACCACTCGCTTACCTTGCTCTTTCCATATTTGACGTTGTTGGCATAGCTCTTCAAGTGTTAATAATGCATTTGCCATTATTTCAATCGCAACAAATCAACAACTGCAGTAACCCCATTGACGGATCGAGTCAGCTCCATAGCACGATAACGCTGCGCTTCAGATCTCAGAACCCCTTGCAGGTATACCCTTCCAGCAACAGTTTCAACATGCATGCTTATACCGCTTACCAATTCATCACTAAAAAACCTGCTCTTTATCTGTGTTGTAATCCAACTATCACTAAACAAACTCTTCAGAGATGGCGTCCCAATATGTAGCTGGTTATCAACCTTCCTTACACCTCCAACAGAACGAGCTATAAATACCGCACGATCAATATGTGACTGACTCGGCAGATACCCTGTGAATATTACAACACCTTCAATTACTTCAATACTCAGCCAACGCGATGGCATGTCTATCTCAGCAATTAAACGAGCATCTATCTCAGTTGCAACACTAACATCATCAAAATGTTGACCTACAGAGCGTTCATCAAAAGCAGCTGTCGTGGCTGCTGCCCCTCCCAAAATAATGCCACTTACACAAGCTGTATTAAGCGCTGCACATAACAACAGCAGCAACACACGCACATATATTCTTGATAACACTCTCACCTCCATCATTTTCATCCTGTTCCACCCAGTAGCCATGCCAACAATATGCATAACAAACCAACAGACACATACAAACCCCAAGCCTTTTTATTTTGACGCTTATTCCAACCATGCTCATTCTTCTGCTTATCATCAAGTTGTGTCAAAACAACCTCCCAACACATCCAAACCTTGCAAAAGTAATAGACAAAAAAAAATATTTTGCAAGCCGTAAGCTTTGCCGGCTTGCTATCTTTATCAGCCCAGTGGCTGTTAACGCACTAACCACCAAACATCTTTTCATCAATCAAGGTGCATAGTATATGTAGGCAAGTAATATGCATCTCTTGCACCCGTGCCGTTGATGCATGCGGAATATTGATATGTACAGCCACCCCATCATGCAAGCCCATTTTACCACCATCACGACCCGTCAAAGCAATACTCGACATATTTAAAGGTACGGCTTCATCGATAGCACGTAAAACATTCGGCGAGTCTCCGCTGGTTGAAATCGCAAACAACACATCACCATCACAACCCAAAGCTTCAACCTGCCTTGAAAATACAGCATTAAATTCAAAATCATTGGCAATACTTGTCATCACTGAGGCATCATTGGTAAGCGAAATAGCTGCCAAAGCCCGACGGTTTATTTCAAAACGATTGACCAACTCGGCAACAAAATGCTGTGCATCAGCCGCTGAACCACCATTACCACAAGCTAAAATCTTACCACCAGACTGCAAACATTCCACCATCATGTCCGCAGCATCTGTTAAAGGTTTTAATAATGATTCCGTACATTGTTGGCGCAACTCAATGCCATCCAACATAGCTTTTCTAATTAAATCTTGCATTAAAATAACAGTTCCTTTTATCTAAATATATCTTTTAAATGCTCAAGCTTTGGCCAGCATAAAACACCTTGCCTTGGCGTTAGAATGATTAAATCAAAACGGCATTGCAATGTTGCATATTTCGGATGTTTAACCAACCATGCCAAAGCCGCCGACCTCAAGCGCTCGCATTTGTCCGTGTGTAACGCTTCAAGGCTGGAATCACGGCATTTATGTGCTTTCACTTCCACAAAGGATAAAACATCACCCGCTTGTGCAACAATATCCAATTCACCTCGACCACCACGTGCATTACGATCCAAAATAGCATAACCATGTCGTCGCAAATAGCTCACCGCCGCCTCCTCTGCTTTGCGACCTTTTTCTGTACTCACAAGCCTGCCATCAGCACATCGTAAACCCGTGAACGTTTTACATCCAACTTCTGTGCCACGGCACGCGCCCGCGCCGATGGTGATAATGTTTTATAGATAACTTCTTTTGCTTCAATAGCAATCATTGCATCTGTTATTTCTACAGGCGTTTGTGAAACCCCAACCATCACCACCATTTCACCGCGTGGTGTATGTTTATTAAAGTGTGCCATAACATCCAAGGCACTACCTGACACAAACTCTTCATGCAGCTTGGTTAGTTCACGCCCAATACAGATTTCTTTTGTGCCTACTGCATCCGCTAAATTCTGTAATGTTTTAACAATTCGCTTGGGCGATTCAAGAAATACACATGTATGTTTTGCATCAGCAAGCACTTGCAATTGTGCCGTTCGCGCACGCCCACTACGCGCTAAAAAACCCATATAAGTAAATTGGTCCGTCGCCAAACCCGATGCACATAAAGCAGTAATCGGACTACACGCTCCAGGAATGGGCACCACATTCAGACCCGCTTGGCGTATTTTACGTACCAAACGATAACCAGGATCATTGATGAGCGGTGTTCCTGCATCTGAAATTAATGCCCCCGACTCTCCAGCTCGCAAACGCTCAAGCATACGCTCAGCCACTTTTGCTTCATTGTGATCATGGCAAGCAAACATTGGCGTTTTGATATCGTAATATTCCAGCAAACGCCCGCTCACCCGTGTATCTTCCGCAGCAATCCAATCCACTGCTTTCAAGGTTTCAATGGCGCGGTATGTCATATCCGCTAAGTTTCCAATTGGCGTGGCTACAATGAATAATTGTCCACATGCTTGTATCGAGTTATCTTGCGAGTCCATGAATCGACCTTATCCAACTCCCATCTCTTCTGCAATATTCTTTGTGCTTCTTGTAAGTTTGTTTTCAGGCTGTGCTCCCAAACAAGCAATACAATCAACCGATCTCACAACTACCAAAGAGAAAGCAACAAGCACACAATTACTTGCTGCTCCCCAAAACTCACAAGAAATTACAAATTTATTGGATCTCGCACGTCAGGAGAATGGGCTTGATGTCGCCTTGGATGAATTGTTTCGCTTATCTTATGAAGCTATTGGACCACTCAAAGAAGAAGCCGCATTTCGCCGTGTTGAGTTACTTTTAGAAAATAATTACCCCAACGCTCTTCATGAAACCTCGCAGCTTTTGCAGCTCTACCCTAACCATGCCTTAGCCGCTTATGCTCATTATTGGTTAGCCTTATGGTGGAAGTCCTCCGATATTGAAAGCAATATGGATATTCCACTCACCACGGAACAAGCTGATATGGTACTGGGTGAATTAACCAAAACATTACGTCACCCACGCCTCACCCAAGAATTAGCAGAAAAAGCACTCGCCTTGGGACGCACTGAATCGCCCAATGCCAGCCATGAATATGCGATAAACTGGTATTTAGCAGCAGCCCATATTGATCAAATACATCAGGATGAATGGTTACGCACTGCAGCATCTGAGCTTTCACTCGATCAATTACTCACATTACAACAATCAGGCAGTATTTCACCCCAGTCCGATGCTATATTATACTCTCACTTTGCACGTTTGCAGTTAATGTCGGGCAATATTGAAAATCTACAAGCATTGTCAGCCATACTCGTAAGTAATGCGCCCTACCTACCGCTTACTAAAAAAATTAAACGTTGGGCATCTGGTGAAACTCAAGATACATATATTGGCATATTATTACCACTCACAGGCACCTATGCACGTTTCGGAAAAGAAGCTTTAAATGGTATTCGCTTGGCTATGAGCGAACAAAAACAGGGCAACCTTCATTTATACATCGAAGATACGGGTGATGGTGTGGATGCTACCATTGCAGCTTACCAACGTTTAAATGATAAAGCTGTTGATTGGATTATTGGCCCACTATTAAGCAAACACACAGAAGCACTGCTGCCTTACCTAAAGAAAAATATCCCTGTCATCAGCTTAAGCAGCCAAAACAACCTCGCAGAAGCTTCACCTGTATTATTTATACATAACACAGCCAAAAATACGCAAGCTGTTTTCATGGCTCAAAATAGCATCAAGCAAGGCATGCAACGCATGGCAGTAATTTATGGAAACAGCCCAAGTCAAGGCAGTGAAGCCGATGCTTTCGCAGCTGAATTCACACGTTTGGGTGGTGAAATCAGCAACAGTAGTGTCTTGAATGATCACGGCTTAGATCAACGCAGCATATTAAATGATCTTCGCGAAAAATCCGATGATGAAACATTGTTGGAAGAGTTGCTATTCGATCTCGCATTATTTTCTCCAGAAACCAATCTTGAAGTGCATATGCCAGTGGGCATTGATGGACTTTATATCGCCACAAACGGAAAGCAGGTTTCGGAATTAGCTGGGCAGTTGGCATATGTCGATATTCGTAATATTCCAATGCTCGGTAGCAGTCGCTGGATGGATGGTCACTTGCTCGATGATCGAGGGCGCAATCTATCTTCAGCACGTTTTATTCAAAATAACATAAGCTATCAAGATACATCTAACTTCCTAGAGAAATACCGAGAAATATGGGGGCAAGGCCAACCTAAAAAATTATTTGTAATCGCTTATGACTCAACTCGTATTGCAACACTCATTGGCAGCCTTCTAGGGCTACATGGTTATAATGCTATCCAAGCCATGCATGACCCAGAAGGTTTCCCGAATAAAAGTGGGCATGTATATTTTAACGAATCTGGCGTAGGCAATAAGACATTTAAAATATTTAAAATAAAACGCGGCAAGTTGATTCCTTCAAGTTAGCCTTTTTGTAAGTTCCCCCATCCTTATTTCTAGCAAAATCTTTGTTTTATTCGCTAGAAAACATGGGGCACAGCTAAAGCAGCGTTCAAACGGGCTATCCTGCCAGTTTGTCAAATAAATGCTTATTCACAATGCAAAAGACCCGCTCAATAAGCGGGTCTGAATTTGGCTGGGAACGCGGATTACTCAGGGCATCCATACCCTTCAAGCTTTTATAGTAATAGCACAATTCTTCGAAGCACCCTGTATTCTAATCTTTTATAGAAATAACTCATACGCTGTAATGGAGGCTTTAGGGCGACATAGACAATCCTGATCTCGTCGCTCGACCAAAATCGGACATTCAAAGTTATACATTACTTCATAAGAGGAAGCTCAAAAGTCATTTCGTATTGGCTTATGCTTCGTTGCCATGAATCGTTTCCATAATTTCCCTAAAACTGTTCAATCCAGATTCTAGATTTTCTATAATTTCATTGGCAAGCACATCGGGATCAGGAAGATTATCTAAATCGGTTAAGCTCTTGTCTTTCATCCAAAAAATATCAAGGCTTGTTTTATCTCTAGCAATGATGTCTTCATAAGAATATTTACGCCATCGACCCTCTTCATTTTCATCGCTCCATGTCGCGACTCGCTTGTTCAAGTTATCAGGATGATAGAGCGAGATGAACTCCTTCAAATGCGCCATGGTTAAGGTGCGCTTCTTTGGTGTATGGTGGATATTGGTTCGGTAATCGTAAAACCACACTTCTTTTGTCCAAGCTTCTTTGCTGGCTGGCTTGTTGTTAAAAAACAACACATTCGCTTTGACACCCTGTGCATAAAATATCCCTGTCGGTAGGCGAAGGATCGTATGCAGTTCGGTTGTTTTTAAAAGCTGCTTTCTAACCTCTTCACCCGCACCCCCTTCAAACAACACATTATCCGGCAATACCACCGCTGCTTCACCAGTGATTTTTAGCATGGTTTTAATATGCTGCAAGAAATTCAACTGTTTGTTGGACGTGGTTTCCCAAAAATCTTGACGGTTGTAGCTCATGTCTTGCTTTTCAGCTTCACCTTCTTCATTGGTGATGGTGATGCTGCTTTTTTTGCCAAAAGGCGGATTGGCTAATACGTAATCAACGCGTGTCCCATCATCTGAAATTAAAGCATCAGCAGACTTAATCGGCGTATCACCATCGATCTCACCAATATTGTGCAGATACATATTCATCAAACACATTCTGCGGGTGTTGGCAACAATCTCATTGCCGTAAAA
>CAYPXU010000033.1:0-13687 GCA_964414875.1 uncultured Zetaproteobacteria bacterium
AACGATTTAAAGCTTTGCTAATATCGGCATCATCCAGCGTAAACCCCTCTAATTTTAAGTCCTTATCTTTGCCCCAGACGTGTTGCATATAGGCAATGCGCTGCTGCTGAAATTGTTTGGCAGCTTGAAGCCTCTTAAAATCATCAAACCACCACGACATCCAGCCTTGCACATATTCGGTGGGTCGATATTCACTTTGCGGCGACAACCATTCAACGGCATTGCCTGCAATCAGAGGCGTGCCACCGCCGCCACTAAATCCCACCAACACACTCGCTGATGCCAGCATACGCATAGCGGCTTGGGTTATAGAAGTGCCTGTGCCAAGCAAGATGCATGTGGTGTTGGCAATCGGGATATTCCAATATTGCTTTTCTTTGTTTTCTTCAGTGAGATAAAGCACGCGCCCGTCTTTTTGCATCACCCTGCACTTATCAAGATAGTAAATATTGGCGCGTTTGGAGTGCAGAATCGATTTGAGCATAGAGGGGGCTAAATTATCCATCCAGCACTACCTCAAAGCACACTCGCTCCCAAGGGTTATCCGATATAGTAAGTTCAACTATTCTCGCAGAAAGCCTTTCATCTCTGTCCAGCATTTGTGCCACAGCTGTATTATCTGCTCGTGGCACAAAGCCAAGCTTTTTCCCTTGAGCGTAGATAGCCACAGCATTCTTATCATATGTGTTTTTTAAATCACGTTTTAATTGCAAAGGTGTATGCAAACGCAAAAGGTGAAAAATATTCCCACCTTCATAATATTGAAAGCCTGCAATGGGCGATTGCTGCACAATCACCTGCCTTGATTCCCTTGCCAGCGCCACAACTGGAAGCAGTGGAAGATATGCAACACCTTGAAATAATGCATGAAGAAAACCACGTCGATTCATAGCTACACCTCCTAAACGAACATGGTGCAAGCATGGATGGTGACAAGGTCATATACTGACCTTACGTATATTTCGCTATGGACTTCTCCAATACGTTCAAGATTTGCTGTCTCAACTCTGCTGGTTCTATCACCTCAACATCCGCCCCATAGCGGCATATCTCCATGATTAATTCTGTGGGGTTATGATACGGAATACGTAATTCAAATATATTCTTATTGAGCCAACGAGCCTCTTGATTGGGAAACCACTCTTCATCTTGCACCCAACGAGCTGCCTTTTCACTAAAATGTAATACTGCTACCGCACTTGGCTTTCCCGAAAATATACCAAATGATTTGCTTAGTTTTTCATCCAGTTCGGCATCGGTAATTTCTTTACATGGGCATTGCAATAAGCAGGCCTCTTTGATCTTCTCCATAGCGAATGAACGCAAACCATCTGCCTGATGACACCACGCATCCAAATACCAGTTACCCTTATAATACACCAAGCGTTGAGGTGAAACCTCCCGCTCTGTTGTTTCACCACGCTGGCGACCTTGATAGGTGATATATAAGCGTCGTTGCTCCAGTACGCCACTACTTGCAATGGTAAACATCGGTAAATTTTTACTGCGTGAACCTGCCCCCAAAACACGAATGCGATGAATATCTGCGAGTGATGCTAGCTGTTTACCCAGTAATATTTCTGCTTTTTCCTGAATAAGTTTGATACTTTCGTCAAGAAAGCCGCCAGATATATTTTGTGTTAATTGCTGGATGGTCAGCAAGGCATGTAATTCTTCGGAAGAGAACCATACACTGGGTAGTTCAAAGGCTATTTGTTTATCGTAGCTGTAGCCCAAGCCATCGGTACAATAAATAGGGGCTCCAAGGTTCTTCATATCCTGTAAGCTACGTTTCACCGTGGATTCACTACAGTTATCAAACATCTCCTGCATATCAAGCATCGAAAGCGGTGTTTTGCGCTGCTTTAAGGTTTTGTGTAAGCGTTGAGCCCGTTCTAGCTTATCCATTACTGCTCCCACTCCAAGGAATAAGGGTAATCTAGTAAGATTTACAGCAACTGAAAACGCTTTAATGCATTGGCTGTGGTTATTTCCGCAAGTTTGTCTATCGACATCTCACGCACATCAGCCACACACTGTGCCACATGTTTCACAAATGTTGGCTCGTTACGTTTACCGCGCATAGGCATGGGTGCCAAGTATGGAGAATCGGTTTCAATCAATATAGATTCTTCGGGTACTTTGCCCGCCACTTCACGCAATTCATCATTGCGTTTGAATGTGACATTACCAGAGAATGAAATCGACATGCCCATATCCAAAGCTTGGCTTGCGGCATCCCAGTTTGATGAAAAACAATGCATAATACCGCCGCAGCCCGCGATATTTTCTTCTTTGAGAATACGAAGCGTGGCTTCATCTGCATCACGCATATGCACAATTACAGGTTTATTGACGGCGTGTGCTGCGCGGATATGGGTGCGAAAGCGAGCTTCTTGAATAGCTGGGTCAACATGAGTGCGAAAAAAATCCATGCCCGACTCCCCTATTGCCACACATTTTTCATGCGCTGCAAGCTCACATAGCTGCTCAACTGTTGGCTCTTTATCCACTTCATGATTGGGATGCACACCAACCGAAAACCATACATGATCACGCGACTCTGCTAAGCGAATCAAACGTGGTGTTTGCTCCAATTCCACTGCAACTGCAACAATGCGTGTCACACCAGCATCTTGCATACGCTCAAACACTTCATTTCGATCATCATCAAAATGCTCGAAATCAACGTGACAATGAGTGTCAAATAATTGTACGCTATTTTTCTGCACGATTAATCTTCCATAATGCTTCGTAAGTGTGACAGTGTCACGTATTCAAGCTTATCTAAGCCATGTTTATTGCTTAAAACAGCAATGGCTTCACGATCAGGATCTCCTAGCTCTGCGACGACCAAATCCGCACCCTCAAAATCTTGATTGGCAGTATAGTCATTCACTGTAATTACAGTCTTCAATTTTGCAGCATGTGCAGATAACCAGCCATTAGCTGAATCTTCCAAAGCAAGCGTGTTTTCAGGAGCTACACTCAATTTTTCCATAGCATAATCATAAATATCTGGGGCTGGCTTCTTATTGGGCACAATATCCCCTGCTGCCAACACTGCAAAACGATCAAACCACTCTTTACCTAGTGAGTGTTCAATCAAAGCATCCAAAGCTGCGGGCGTTGTCGTGGTTGAAATACCCAGTGTAATACCTGCGCCATAGGCCTCTTCCAATAAACGCAGCACACCAGAGCGCAAAGGAATCAAGCCATCAGCAATCAAGGTTTGGTAATGTATGGTTTTACGAGCATGCAAGGCGGCAATTTTCTCAAAAGGCATCTCTGCCATACCACCACGCTCAATATCAAACTGCATGCGTTCTTTGCCGCCCGTGACTTTTAATAGTTCACCGTATGTGTCGACATCCCAACGGCGATCAAGCCCTGCTTCTTCAAATGCCATGTTAAATGCAACACGGTGCCCATCACGTTCGGTATCTGCCAATGTGCCATCAACATCCCATAAAATACATTTCAGTTCAGCCATATTGTTCTCCCCTATCGAAGTGTGATTATAATCTCTATCATTTGCGGCATGGATACAGACATCATCATAACGCCCGACATTCAAACAGAAAAACCTGCATTGAAAAAGCCACCCATGTATAAGGTTATCATGTTTGATGATGATTATACACCGATGGACTTCGTTGTAGAGCTATTAAAAAAGTATTTTCAACATGATGATGATAGTGCAACAGCTATTATGATGCATATTCATAAAAAAGGACTTGGTATTTGTGGTGTTTATTCAAAAGATATTGCAGAAAGTAAGGTTGCACAGGTAGAAGCCCATTGCCGCAAAGATGAATATCCATTACGCTGTAGTTTTGAGAAGCAAACGGACGACTAGATATTGACAGCATGAGTCCTGTTAGTGTTAAATATTGTAATTGAGTGGTGTGATTGTTTGCCGATAGTTATAATATGAGATTGAAGTATAAGGTGAAGATATGGGTATATTAAACGAAAACCTTGAACAATCATTAAATGATATTTTTCGTGTGGCTCATTTGCGCCGCAATGAATTTGTGACTGTTGAACACCTTCTGCTGGGTTTACTCGATAATATGGAAGCCAAGCATGTGTTGGAAGGCTTAAATGTTGATATGCAAAACCTGCGCGAAGAAATTGAAGCTTTTATCCAAGAACATATTGTAGTTTTGGCGGAAGATGAGGGTGAAACGGTTGCCAGTGTTGGTTTGCAACGGGTAATTCAACGGGCGGTGATGCATGTGCAAGCTGCGGGTAAACAAGAAGTTACAGGTGCGCATGCGCTTGTTGCCATATTTTCGGAAAAAGATTCGCATGCCGTTTATTTTCTTAACCGCGCAGGCATCTCTCGCCTTGATGTTGTCGCATTTATATCGCATGGCACACTAAGTCTTCCTGATAAATCTGGTGAACAAATTGGCTCTGATGAAACAACACATAAAGAAAGTGATGCTTCCCCGCTTCAACGCTTTTGCATTAATTTAAGCGAGCGTGCTTTGGCTGGAAAAATTGACCCATTGATTGGGCGTGATGATGAATTAAACCGTTGCATGCATATTTTATGTCGCCGCCGCAAAAACAACCCTTTGTTGGTCGGTGAAGCGGGTGTTGGCAAAACTGCTTTGGCAGAAGGCTTGGCTTTACGCATCGTGCAGCGAGAAACACCTGAAATATTGCATGATACCAAGGTGTTTTCATTGGATATGGGTTCATTATTGGCAGGCACAAAGTATCGTGGTGATTTTGAAGAACGTTTGAAATCCATTCTTGGTGCCATGGTAAAGGAAGATAAAGCGATTTTATTTATTGATGAAATCCATACCATTATTGGTGCTGGTTCTGCCAATGGTAGTGCTATGGATGCATCAAATTTACTCAAGCCTGCCTTGGCGAATGGTGAATTACGCTGCATGGGTGCTACAACCTACCAAGAATATCGCCGTGTTTTTGAAAAGGAATCAGCACTTTCTCGCCGTTTCCAAAAGGTAGATTTAGAAGAGCCTAGCATTGAAGATACTGTAGAAATCCTTAAAGGCTTGAAAGATCGTCTTGAGGAACATCATGATATTCATTATAGCCAAACAGCTATTTTAACTGCTGCCAAATTGGCAT
Organism: uncultured Zetaproteobacteria bacterium; assembly: GCA_964414875.1. GTDB lineage: Bacteria > Pseudomonadota > Zetaproteobacteria > Mariprofundales > Mariprofundaceae. The sequence goes on from CAYPXU010000033.1 coordinate 5,113, forward strand.
CACGTTATATTCAAGATAGGCGTTTACCTGATTCTGCTATTGATGTATTAGATGAGGCTGGTGCTGCGGTACATTTAAGAGCTGAAGGTAAACGTAAAAAACAAATCAATATTACAGATATTGAAGCAACCATCGCCAGCATGGCGCGCATCCCTACCCGTCAAGTATCCTCCAATGATAGACAAAGCCTTGAACATCTTGAGCGCAATTTGAAACTAGCGATTTTTGGGCAAGACCATGCTATTGAGAAGTTATCCGCCAGCATTCGTTTATCACGGGCAGGTTTATCGCATCCAGATAAACCCATTGGTAGCTTTTTATTCTCAGGGCCTACAGGGGTTGGTAAAACTGAAGTCGTGCGCCAATTAGCACGCATTATGGGCATTAAATTGATTCGCTTTGATATGTCTGAATATATGGAATCGCACGCTGTATCACGGCTTATCGGTGCACCTCCAGGTTATGTTGGTTATGAGCAAGGCGGTTTGCTTACTGATGCCATTAACAAACATCCGCATGCTGTTCTTTTACTCGATGAAATGGAAAAAGCCCATCAAGATTTGTTTAATATTCTATTGCAAGTCATGGATCACGGAAAATTAACCGATAACAATGGTCGATCAGCTGATTTTAGACATGTGATTGTTATTATGACCAGCAATGCTGGAGCATTTGAAATGCAACAAAATGCCATTGGTTTTAATCCGCAATCGAGTGAAGGGCGTGATGAAGAAGCTATTAAACGCCTATTTACACCAGAATTTCGCAATCGTTTGGATGCGGTCATTCCTTTTGCCGGCTTGGATCAAGATACCATCTTGCATGTGACCGATAAATTTTTGGTTGAGCTTGAAATGCAGTTGTTGGATAAAAAAGTTGAGCTTGAAGTCAGTGATGAGGCGCGCCAATGGCTTGCCAAACATGGTCATGACCCTCAGATGGGTGCAAGACCCATGTCTCGCTTAATTCAGGATACGCTGAAAAAGACACTGGCAGATGCTATTTTGTTTGGAGAGTTGCAAAAAGGTGGCAAAGCTCATGTCATACTTGCCGATGGTGAGATAAAAATTGAATATCCCGCTACTGTTGATGCATGAAACCAAAAAAGGCAGCTAAAAACTATACCGATGCCTTTCAAGGTGAAGGAAGTAGCTCATTAAGTATTGAAATGCAGCCGATTGGCATAGTTCATAGCCCTTTCAAAGAGCGATTTTCTGCACCACGTCAGCCAGATTTAGCCATGCCAAGCCAAGGACGTATTGAGCTAAATGCTGGTCTAAATTTTGAACAAGCCTTGTCTGATTTGGATAGCTTTAGTCATATTTGGGTTGTTTATTGGATGCACCTTAACCAAGGTTGGAATCCTACAGTCATGCCACCACGCGGTTCAGATACTCGGCGCGGATTATTTTCAACCCGCGCCCCTCACCGCCCGAATAGCATTGGTTTATCGGTTGTTACATTAACCAGTATCAAAAAACGCACACTGTTTATTGAAGGCTTGGACATGCTCGATGGCACACCAGTATTGGATATAAAACCTTATTTGCCTTATGCCGATAGCATTAAAGGTGCTTCACATGGCTGGCTTGACCCGAATGCGCCCTTTACGTTTTCTTCTACATGTAAATAATCTAGTATAGGGGTTATATGACGCAGCAAACGCATACATATACTTTCTATGAAGAAATTGGACGTGGTGGCATGGGTATCGTTTACCGTGCTGTACACAATGATACAAAAGAAGAAGTTGCTATCAAAGTGCTGCATAAAGAACTTGTTCACGACAGCAAACAAGTGGATCGCTTTGAAAGAGAGGCACGCTCACAAGGCAAGATAGAGCATCCCAATGTTATTCGTTTTATAAGTCTCTATAAACATAACGAAAGCTTGGGCATCGTTATGGAGCTGCTTAAGGGCTGTTCTCTAAAACAGTATGTCAAACATCATGGTGCGCTTAGCACTGCCGAAGTTCACACTGTTGCGGATGAGCTTATTCAAGGTCTTACTTCAGCACATGAACAAGATATTACACACCGTGATTTAAAACCTTCCAATATATTTATATGTGATGATGGTTGTATAAAAATTATGGATTTTGGCTTGGCAAAAAGCAGCTTAGCTCAAGATGATATTACTGATTCTGGAAATAACCCTGTTGGCAGTTATTATTTTATGCCTCCAGAACAAGTGCTTGGTCAAAAACTTGATGCACGAGCAGATTTGTATGCCATTGGTATCATATTATTCAAGCTTGCAACAGGTCATTTACCCTTTTCAACAAATGGTGGTGGCGAATTTGAAATTATGGAAAAACAGGTGCGGCAAGAGCCACCCAAGCCGCAGGACATACACGATGGTGTTTCAGATGTGTTATCCGATATTATTCTCAAGCTTTTGCAAAAAGACCCTGAACAACGCTTTCAAGATTGTCATGCATTATCCCAAGCTTTGCTTGAGTTAGATCCAAAAGAGCCTCTTTCACTGAGTGGAAAAAGTGACATTAAACATTTTTCTGATTTGCAATATCGCCCCAACCAAACTGTGAGTACCATGCCTTCGGTTCATTTCCATGAGCCTGAAGATGTTGAAGAAGATACGGTGAAAAACACGCTACTTTGGGCATTTAAAAACATGTCTCCAAGCATGCCTGATGTACCACCTTTGGATTTAATCGCACCACCACCAATTACTGTCACAACATTGCAACATTTGCGTCAAGTCATCGCTAGCGTCGCCCCACTTCCTGAAATATGGCATCAAATTCAAGATACTTTAAACAATCAGGATGCCGCGGCATCCGATCTTGCCAAATTGGTTTCAAAAGACCCGATTTTAACTGCGCATATACTGAGAGTATGTAATTCAGCGGCGTATGCCATATCAGGCAACCCGCCTGTAACCCATATTGCCCTAGCTTTAACGCGTTTGGGTATGGATGCAGCTCAAGAAGTTATTTTGCAAATGCTTATGCCTGACATTGGCAACGACACATTACAAAATGATGTGCAATATCTATATTTTCATGCCCAAGCGATTGCTTTATTCACACGCACCTTAAGTGAATATAGTCAGATTGTGGATCGTCAGTCTGCTAGCTTATTCGGTATGTTACATGATATTGGTAAGTTGGTTATCTTACATATTGAGAATGATGATAAACTCAAACAATTACGTGAAAGCATTGCTCAAGGCACGCCAGCATTAAAAGCTGAGTGGGATATCTTGGGCTACACACATATCGATGCAGGCATGATGTTGGCTCTACATTGGAAGTTGCCACGTAATATTCATCATTTTATTTATTTTCACCACCACACATGCTGGCATGATATGGATTCATGGCCGAATGATGTGCAGCCTGCCATTATGCTTGTTCATCTATCGCATATTATGCTTTCAACCATGCTTAGTGATGAAGATATGCCCAATATTTGGCAACAGAACATGCGTAGCCATGTGCCAGCAAGTAAAAAACTTTTACATCGCAGTCTGCATGTACCTGTAAGTGATGTGGGCTTTTACAAGCAAATGGAACACGAACTCAAACGTTTGCGCCTACAATTTCCTGACTTGTTTCCAAATGAATCCTCCGAAGGAATAGCTACTTAAATTGCAACATGCCAGCCAGCATGCTTGGCTCGATCTAACATTTCAGGAGTATCGACATCAAAGCCTTCTTCCAGTACAAGGCAATTTAACTGCTGTTTTTGAATGATTGCCAAACTTTGTTGCAAAACATGTTCTGAACTCCAAGTAATATCCGAAAATAGCATCGGATAAGCACCATTCATGGCAATCAAGTCATAACCGCCATCTTCCACAGCACCGAGTACAATATCATGTTCATTCAAGGCTGAAACAGCCTGTAACAATCGTTCCTCAGGCATATGTGGTGAATCTGTTCCTAGAAATAATATTTTTTCAAAGCTTTTTTGTGAGGCTTGCTCTAATAAATATGCCATACGCTCACCCAAGTCACCCTCACCTTGTGCATAAATAGGAAGTTCAAAGCTTTCAAAGAAAGGATGGGCTGTATCATCAACTGCCAACCAAACATTTTGGAACAAACGTTTGGCACGCTCAATCACAGTGGTTGCCATAGCTTGATGCCACAACATGGCTTGTGCGGCAGTATATTTCGCCATCAAACGTGTTTTCACTTTGCCTTCAACAGGTGCTTTACACATAATGATAACAAGTATGTTTCTATCGCGCATTTCTATACATCTCCGCTAATGTTTTAGGTGGTGTTCCCAACCAGTATAATAAACGTAGCTTCCACATCAATACGACTGTTTTGATAATGCCATATTTTTCCCAGCGACGACTGGAAGTGACAACTTTATTTTTCAGGCAGGCAATCTTGCCATATCGTTTTAGTTGCTTTGAAAACTCCACATCTTCCATCAATGCCTGTTCAGGAAAACCGCCCATTTCTTCAAACACAGAACGACGCACAAATTGGCATTGATCACCTGTTGATATGCCTGTCATACGCGAGCGAAGATTGATAAAGAACTCAATCACACGAAACATCCAATGCTCACCAGATAAACGTACATCAAAACGCCCACCTACGAGATCATCATCTAACATGCATGCCTTAACTTCTAATAAATCACTTGAGCAAAGATTCGTATCAGCATGAATAAAAATAAAAATATCGCTTTTACAAAGCTTAGATGCCTCATTCATTTGAAGAGCTCTTCCTAAAGCGGTCTGCACATAGTTAGTATGATGATGACTTAATAAGGAGCAGGTTTTATCACTAGAGCCACCATCTGAAAATAATAACTCATCCACATCCAAGTTTCTCATGCCATCTAGAATCTTCGATAGGTTTTTAGCTTCGTTATATGTAGGAATAATTATAGCAATCGATGTCTCTTGCATGCTAAAAACTACTTCCAAGAACCATTACTTTCTATTTGATTAAATTTAAGGGTAATTTCCTCATCTAAGAATATACCATTCTCTGGTTCAATACTGGCAAACTCACCATGCTGCAAATCTTTAAACTTATAACGACAAGAACATGATTTTGTTTGATCCAGAGTACTATCATAACCTGTAACAAACACGATAATCTCATCTTGAGGTCGCCCTTCTTTGGTTACTCTTATTAAAGAATTTTTCTCGGCATCTTCTTTGTGAATATCTGCAGGATCCAAATACAAGTCTCGAATATTTTTCATAATACCCGTTTCTATATAAATACGAAAAGGCATTTTAGGTGATAGAATAGGAAGATGGTGGTTCTTCACTAAGCAGCAATAGTGCTGAAATGTCTTACTTTTTTCATCAAAGAAACGATACGTTACTTTTATTTCTACATCATATAAATCTTCATAACCATCATTCATTAAACGAAAAACTAAAAAATCGGATTTTTCAGCAGCTTGGTTATGATAGCCCCATGAATAATAAGTCAGAACCCTTGAAGTAACAAGGTAATCAGGGCGATTTAAAAATTTAAGAATCAATACAGACTGCCAAACTAATACGATGACAGAAGTCATTGCAAAATATGCAGACTGAAAGAGCTTCGAGTAACCTAACTTATCCAAATCCCCCGTAATCAAAGCGGCAAGCACTTTAGCAAAAGATGAATGCTCAATAGTAGGAACACATTGATAAAGGAATATGGCATTAAAGAGAGTCAATAATGCAAATGCAGCTACAAAAAACATAAATTGATAAAATAGGTTATAACGTGTTACAAACTTAAAGAATATCTTCTTCATATATTATTTACACTCTATTTTTAACGCTTTAATATTATCTTCAAGTGACTGATATTGATTGCTATTATGCTTCAATGCAAGTTGAACCAAAAAACAAGGATCTTTATCCATAGTTGAGGTTAAACTCATATCGTCACTATATTTTGCAGCTAAAATAAATTTACTTCTCCAATCTTGCTGGCTTAGCTCTTTTCTGCGCAGTAAATCGATCCATTTTTTTTCTGGCAAGAGTTGGTTATTGGTGCTTGAGACTGATGCCAACAAGGTTTTCATTGGAATCCTGTCCAAACGCAACTCAAATAGTTGCGTAAAATTCTCGTTAAAATATACTACATCTAAGTCATCAACCCTTGCATCAGGAATCATTGTTTGTGACAGGTAATTCATAAGAATACCTTGTGAATAAGCGTCTGATTTCTTGCATATATCCCGAATGAAATTTATATAGTGCAAACTTACATATACATCATCATTTAACTCTTCAACATCTTGGTCAATATATGTATAAACGGGAAAATCAAGCTTATACTCAGTTTTAATCAAATCGCTAACTTCTATGCGGCGATAGCCAGCCTCTCTGCGATCAAAAAGTGCAAGCTCATGTTTATTAATTCGTAACAGCATACCCTTTACATTTTTACCCTCTTGTGGCTCTAAATTAAGGTAGGCAATATAAGGTGGTACTGCGCCCGTTATTCTATGCACAACCCATTTATGTTGAGATAAGCGGTTATCGCGAATGGCACTCCATGTCCGAATATGGTTAAAAAGTGTGGCGGGAAACAAGTCAGATGTTGATAATGTCTTATTAAGGGTTCGCTCAGCCTCTTCCTTTAACATCAAAGAACCATAAGAAAATATATAAACTGGTTCCATCACTTAAATAATCCTAACTGGATAAAATCCAGAATTAGGATGTGAGAAATTAGTAACACTTCCTTGAAATAGACGTGCAGCCAAACCAATTAATTTTTCCCCACACATATAAAGCCGAATATCATACTTATAATTTATCCCATCAAATTCAATCAAAGGAGCTGGAACAAATTCTTGCACAACAATATCTTGTGGCGTTTCCAACATCATCCGAAAACGTTTATTACGCAAACTTTTTCCAATTAAAACGCCCTTACCGCCATGTGATGAAGTCGGTTTAAATACATATTTCTTACGCTTTAACCAAACATCATCCACATCCCAATTTGCAAGCTTTTGAATTTTAGGAACAATATTATATATAATATTTTGCTGATCGTGGGCTAATACATCTTTGAAAAAATCAGCTTTCCACCAATCAACCATTCTACCTTTGTCTGCAACAAGTGCATAGCTTCGTGGGTGTGGTGACATTTCTACTTTATGATGTAAGTATGCATTTTTAATATGTTTTAACGCTTCACTTTCAAGATAAAAATCAGTATGCCTATTGTAGATAGCAGTCACTTTCTTATATTCTAAATATAAATAACCATCATCCTTTTGTTTCAAATCTTCAGGTGAAATAATAGAAACGTCTCTACCATTCTCAGATAAAACTTTGGCATAAGCCTGCATCTCTGGATAAAAGAACTGTTGCTTAACCTTTTCATCAAGAATAGCAATATTATCCCATTGCTTAGGAAACATGGCATCTATCCGTTGATGCAAATTACTTTGTAAGTTAGAGTCTATGGGCTGTTCAAGCCACGCTTTAGTTTTCCAAGACCATAAACCTGCCGCATTATTATTAATTTCAATCAATTTGGGGCCATCTGGAGTTAAATGAAAGTCATACCCCATCAAAGCAGAAGCATTGGCTGGATTTAAATGTGCAATTTCAGGTAAAATAGACTCAACTTTTTGAAGATATGAAGGGTCATTTTCAAGTTGGAAAATGCAACGTGCAAAACGTAACATATCCTGAAAGTCATCATTAGAAATAGAAACTGAGGGCAAAGTGGTTAAAGACATGCGCACTACCCTACTTATTTTTTATCTTGCCGCTAATATCAAGCACATGAATAATTTGTTTTTAGCATCTATGAATCTTATTGATTTAAAAAATCATATGAAAAACTGGGAGTTTCCAGCATTTCGTGCCAAACAGATTATTGATTGGCGTAATAAAGGTGTGTTAAACCCTGATGATATGCGTAACTTACCACAAGATTTGCGCGCTGCTTTAAATGAGCACCTATGTTGCCAACCACTTAAACAGGTGCAGAAACAATGCTCCGAAGATGGCACGCGCAAGTATTTATTTTCACTACAAAGTGGTAAAACCATTGAAACCGTGCTTATTCCTGAACCTGAACGTGGCACCGTGTGTATATCATCACAAGTTGGTTGCGTATTGGACTGTCCTTTTTGTCATACAGGCACACAAAAATTTGAAGCTAACTTAACAGCAGGTGAGATTATTGCGCAAGTATTGGCAGTGAAAGAAGATTTGCGGAATAATCCCCTACCTTCAGATTTGCACGACCAAGTCACACATATTGTGTATATGGGTATGGGTGAACCCATGGCAAATGAAGAGGGGCTGCACGAAAGCCTGAGTATGCTTATGGCTGAAGATGGTCTATACATATCTCGCCGAAGAATTACCGTTTCGACCTCTGGGCTCACACCACAAATTAAACATTTGGGTGATGTTCACCCTGTGAATTTGGCTATTTCATTGCATTCAGCATTGGATGACGAGCGAGATACATTGGTTCCCATCAATCGCAAATACCCGCTGCAAACATTGCGCACATGCTTAAATCTGTATCCATTACCGCATCAACGCCATATTACCTTGGAATACCTTATGCTTGATGGTGTTAATGATCGCCAAGAAGACTTGC
>CAYPXU010000034.1:0-13416 GCA_964414875.1 uncultured Zetaproteobacteria bacterium
ATGGTATCGATTGGCGCAATTTATCACTTGGTGCCACGTTTGTGGAAAACTGATATTTATTCAGTTTCAATGGTTAATAGCCACTTCTGGATTCATACCATTGGTACAGTCATCTATATCTGTGCCATGTGGGTATCGGGCATCATGCAAGGCTTGATGTGGAGAGCAACCGATGATTATGGCAATTTATCTTACACCTTTGCAGAAAGTGTTGTTGCGATGCACCCTTATTATGTACTGCGCTCCGTAGGTGGCTTGCTTGTACTACTTGGTGCAATACTCATGCTTTATAACATCGTGATGACAATTCGTGGCAGTGCACAGTCTAAATCGACTGTTACTGCACAAGCGTAAGGGAGGCCTAGATGAGACTTCAGGAAAAACTTGAAAAGAATATTTGGGGCTTAATCATCATGGTGAGCATTGTTGTTTCTATTGGCGGCATCGTGGAAATTGTTCCGCTATATTACCTTGATAACACCATTGAAACCTTAACCGAAGAAGAGGATAGCATTCGCCCTTATACAGCTCTTGAACAAGAAGGGCGTGATGTCTACGTGCGTGAAGGCTGTTATTTGTGCCATTCTCAGATGATTCGTCCCTTTCGTGACGAAAAAGAGCGTTATGGACATTATTCACTGGCGGCAGAGTCAAAGTATGATCACCCATTCCAATGGGGTTCCAAGCGTACTGGGCCTGATTTGGCTCGTGTAGGTGGTAAATACTCCAATGAGTGGCAGCGCCAACATTTACGCGCACCGCGCTCTTTGGTGCCTGAGTCTGTGATGCCAAATTATGCATTTTTCGAAGACCATATCATTGATGATTCGTTAACCGAGAGAAAGCTGCGTGCTTTGGCTATGGTCGGCGTGCCTTATAGCGATGCTGATTTTGCAGGTGCTGCAGATGCAGTACGCGGCAAGACAGAGATGGATGCAATTATCGCCTATTTGCAAGTATTGGGGACTATGGTGAATTTTGAAGAAGGGAAAGATTATCGTGAGTAATTTGCGCGAATATTTCTCTACAGATTGGGAAGCCATGACACATGCTGATTGGAGTGGGTTAATTATTGTCCTGATTCTAACAGTATTGATGGTTGGTCTTTATAGCTGGGTATTTAACCCAAAAAACCGCGATAAATTTGAACAGCATCGTGATTTTGTTAATGACGATAACGAACATCATAAAAATACACATAGGGAGGTTGGACATGGCAAAGCAAAATAAGCCGCAACAAGCCCCAGATACGGGACATGAGTGGGATGGCATTCGTGAGTTAACCAATCCTATACCTCGCTGGTGGATGATCTGTTTCCATGCAGGTTGGATTTGGTGCATTGTTTATTTTGTCCTGTACCCATCGATCCCCTTGGTACATGAATCAACCAAGGGTCTACTAGGCTGGACTCAAATCAAAGAGTTTAAAGAAGCTGTGGCAGAAAATGATGCCATTAAAGCCCCTTATTTAAAGAAGGTTGCAGCAATGGATGGTCAAGCTCTATTGGCTGATGCAGGCATGCGTAACTTCGCAGAGTCATCTGCCAAAGCTATTTTTGGCGATAACTGTGCAGGCTGTCATGGCTCTGGCGGTGAAGGTGCTCCAGGGTTATTTCCTAATCTAGACGATGATGATTGGTTATACGGTGGCGACTTTGACACCATTGTTGAAAGTATTACCGATGGTCGTGAAGGCTCCATGCCTGCCCATAAAGGCATGATTGATGATGCCGATATTGAAAAACTTGCAGACTTTGTAATGGCTTCATCACAAGGTAAAGCAACACCTAAAGGACTAGCTCTTTTTAATAAATCAGGCTGTGCAGACTGCCATGGTACAGATGCTAAGGGTGGTGCTATCAATGATTTGGGTACAGGTGCTGCCAATTTAACCGATGGCATTTGGCGCTTTGGTGGTTCTCGCGAAGCTATACTTCGCACCATTAATAGCGGCGTGAATGAGGATGCTGAAGATGTTCCAAATACACGTACGGCAATTATGCCCGCTTTTGGTGAGAAACTTAGCCCTGAAGCTATTAAAATGCTGGCTGTAAAAGTATATGAATTTGGCGGCGGAAAATAAGGAGAATCATATGGATGCAGTAGTCATTGGTACATTTATCGCAGTCGGTCTTACTATTCTGATCGGCATCTATGCTGCCTACCGATTTTTTAAAATCCTCTCTAGCAATGATGATCCCGAGTAGATAACAGTAGCAGAAAATTTAGGGGTGGGAGGTTCATAGAGCCTCCCTTTTCCTTTCATGTATACTTTCACTAGGCTCAACCATCATTCAAATAAGGAGCATGCATGTCCGATAAAAAGAACAATATCGATGAACTTTACGCTGATATGGCTCACTGGCATGTCAATGCGGGCGATGAAACCATTCATGCCAAACGCATAACGGGTCGTTTCCGTAGTTATAAGTGGTATGCCTCTGCTTTATACTTATTGTTTTTTATCGTTCCTTATTTCCGTTGGGAAGGCTCTCAAGCCATGCTATTTGATATTCCACATCGCCAGTTTCACTTTTGGTCACTTACCATCTGGCCACAAGACGTTTGGATGTTGTCCTTGGTGTTAATTATTTTGGCTATTACCTTATTTGCCGTCACTGCCATTGCTGGGCGTATTTGGTGTGGTTATTTTTGTTTTCAAACTATTTGGACAGACTGGTTTACGTGGTTGGAAGATAAAATTGAAGGCAACCCCATTCAACGCCGTAAACTTGATGCCGCACCGTGGACAGCGAAAAAGATTCGTTTAAAACTATTCAAACATAGTTTATGGATGCTTATTTCTATTCTTACGGGTGTAACATTCGCGGCTTATTTCGCCGATGTCTATGGGCTTTGGCATAGTTATTTAACCTTGGATGCGCCACTGATTGCGTGGGTCGTATTGGGGACATTTGTTTTCTTTACCTATGTGTTCGCAGGTTTTATGCGTGAACAAGTATGTTTTTGGCTCTGTCCTTATGCCCGCATTCAAAGTGTTATGGTGGATAAAGATACCGAGATGCCAACCTATGATGTATTGCGTGGTGAACCTCGAGGCAAACTACGTAGCAAAGATAGTAATGAGCGTGGTGATTGTATCGATTGCCGTCTATGTGTCGGTGTTTGCCCTACAGGCGTTGATATTCGTGAAGGCATGTCCGAAGGCTGTATCACCTGCGGTATGTGCATTGATGCTTGTGATAGTATTATGGATAAAGTTGATCGACCAAGAGGGCTTATTCGTTACGCCTCAAGAAAAGAAATGGACGGCACAACGCTGCCAGCATTATTCAAGCGTCCACGTGTGGTCACTTATTCCATCATTCTACTGCTTGCCATGCTAGGGATTGTTTATGGATTGACCCATATTCCGCCTGTCGAGTTATCCATTGTTCACGAACGGCAACCATTGTTCATTCAAATGTCCGATGGCAGTGTTAAAAACAAATACACCATAAAAGCTGTAAACAAAACACCGACCGACCTTCATATGCGAATCAGCATTGAAACGCTTCAAGGCATAAGAATTGCGACAAAAGAGGATGAAAGTGCCATACTCAAAAGTGGGAAAATCATTCCTTTTCACGTTTTCCTCATTGCTCGCCCAGAAATATTAAAAGACAAACAAACACCTGTTCGCTTCATACTTGAAAGTATTGAATCGCCAAGCATTCGCATAGAGTATGAGTCGGTATTTATCCGTGACCGCTAGCGCGTTATTTATTTCATATTAACCCAATGACCATGATAGGAGTCCAATATGCTCAGTGACAGTCTAAAAGAAGATCTTAAAAACCCATGGTTAAGAGGCATTCTTGCTATCATTGCAACAACAGTTACCGTCAATGTTGCTTTTATTACTTATGCTTACACCTTTCCACCAAACCTTGTGGTGCAAGACTATTATGAGCGAGGCAAAGAATATTTTCATGATCAAAACATTCGTCTAAAAGCACTGCCTACAGCATGGCGGTTGCAATTCATGTTGCCCAACACATTAAAAACCAGCACACCCGAAGTATGCCGCTTGTATGTTATGGACCATGAGGGAAAACCCGTACAATCAGGTCATGTTGTGGTATCCGCATACCATGCCAGTGATGCATCCCAAGATTTCAAGCTTGAGCTTAAACATGTTGATATAGGAACATTCGCAGCCCCTATTAACTTCCCTATTCCAGGCAAGTGGGATTTGATTGCTGGCATTGATGCTGGTGAGAAACATTTCGATACAGCCACACGCATTTTTGTCGAAAAATAAGACGCATCATCTCACTCACTGCTTTCATTGTGGTTTGCCCGCAAAAGGCGCGGCAGCCTGCACGGGAGATATTGCAGGGGAATCACATCGCTTCTGCTGCGGCGGCTGTCTAAGTGTTTGTCAGGTTATTCACGAGTCTGGGCTGGATAATTTTTACCAACGTTTAAAAAAGCGCGAATCCGCCATCACCCCTCCTCCCGATGCTCCTGCCGATTTAGACCAATATAATTTACCCGAAGTCCAAGCCGAATTTGTGCAGAGCCTCGCAGATGGTTCTTATAAAACGCAGCTTATGGTGGAGGGCATCCATTGTGCAGCATGTGTATGGTTGATTGAAAAAGCTCTTATGGGCATGGATGGCATCATACAGGCCGAAGTAAACTTGGTGCATCATCGTTTGTCTCTGCACTGGCAGCCAGACAAGCTTGCCCTAACCCAAATCATGCAACGCTTAGCAACACTGGGTTATGCTGCCGTACCATTTAATTTGGATCATGTGGAAGGGCAGGCTCGACAACAAAACCGAAAGCTTCTGTTTAGATTGGGTTTTGCTGGTTTTGGTACCATGAATATCATGTGGATCTCCATCGCGCTATATGCAGGTGCGTTTTCTGGCATCAATGATGAATTCCGCCACTTCTTTCACTGGATAAGTTTTGCTATTGCAACGCCTGTCTTGTTTTATTCAGGTGGCCCCATCTTATTTTCTGCTTGGCAGGGGCTGCGCCAAGGTCGACTCGGCATGGATTTACCTATCGCCATTGGGGCGTTAACAACCTACTGCTACTCTGCATGGCAAACTTGGAACGGTGGGCAACATGTCTATTTTGATACCGTTGTAACCTTTTTATTTGTCATTCTAATCGGCCGTTATCTCGAAGCTTTAGCGCGCCGCAACGCTTCATCTGCCACCTTTCGTTTGTTAGAATTACAACCCCGCATGGCAACACGCATGACTGAAGATGGCGAAGAACGCATAGCAGTGCGGAAAGTACATATCGGTGATCATTTACGCATTCGCCCAGGGGATAAAATCCCTGCTGATGGTTTGGTGATTGAAGGTCAATCCCATGTTGATGAATCGATGTTAACAGGTGAATCCAAAGCCATTCATAAAACTATCGATTGCAAACTCATTGCAGGCACCGTCAATGGAGAATCACCTTTAGCCATGCAAGTGGAGAGAACTGGCGCAGAAACCGTGCTTTCACGTATTATTCACTTGGTTGAATCTGCCCAAGGCTCTAAAGCGCCTATTCAAAACTTGGCAGATCGTATAGCACCTTATTTTGTCGCAGTTACACTTAGCCTTGCCAGCTTAACCTTTCTTTATTGGTTTAGTATGGATGTGAATACCGCATTATTAGCAGCAACTGCTGTACTTATTATTACTTGCCCATGCGCATTAGGCTTGGCAACACCGATGGCAATTGCAGTGAGCACAGGCTTGGCTGCCAAACGCGGTGTGCTGATCCGTAATGGCAAAGCCTTAGAAAAACTTTCCGACATTAGTCATGTAGTGATGGATAAAACAGGCACATTGACTGAAGGAAAAATGACCGTCACAAATATCTTATTCGCCGATGATGAAGATCATGTATTGCAATTGGCTGGCTCCATAGAGCGCCATGATTCACACCCCGTCGCAAAAGCTATTTGTTTATCTCAAGAGTCTAAAGAACTACATTTTTTAAATGCCCGCGATTTACAGATGATCTCAGGGCTGGGTGTACAGGGCATTGTTCAAACGCCCCAAGCTGACTATGAAATACTCATAGGAAACAAGCGATTGATGCAACAGCATGGCATATCTCTGAACCCGCAACACCTTGATGCCTGCAAGCATATTGAAAGTGCTATGGGCATTGCTGTGTTTATTGCCAACAACGGTAAGATTCTGGGGCTTTTACAACTTGAGGATAAACTACGCGAAGGAAGCCATGAGCTTATATCCAAACTCGCACAATCAGGGTTATCGATGAGTATCTTAACAGGTGACTCCGTAGCTGCCGCAAATTACTTGGAGCAGACGCTATCTAAAAATATACCCATCCCCATCCATGTTGTCGCAGAGGTCTTACCTGAAGATAAAGCTAATGAAATTTCACGTTTGCAACAACAAGGTGAACATGTGTTGATGATTGGCGATGGCATCAATGATGCACCAGCCTTGGCACAGGCAGATATTAGTATTGCCATGGGAGGGGGCACGGATGTATCCATGGAATGCTCAGATATTGTATTGATGGGTAGCGAGCTACAGAAAATCCCGTGGGCACTTGCGCTAGGCAAGCGTACCCTGAAAAGCATACGTCAAAACCTCACATTCTCTCTGGCATATAATATCATTTTAGTACCCGCCGCAATGATGGCATGGGTTACCCCAATCTTTGCTGCATTAGCAATGCCGCTTAGCTCACTTATCGTGATTGCTAATGCTATTCTCATTCGCAAACACATGAGCAAAAACAAAAAAACTCCAGTGCTAAGGCATAAGAAGCACTGGAGTTAGGAAGCTTGTGACTTACAAGTGTTTGTTATTTAAGTGTGTTTAAAAATGCTACAACCGCATCAGCTTTTTCACCACATTTTTTCTGTTTGCCCATTTTTGTTTTAGCATGCGCATCGCCAGTTAATTCTTTGATGGCTTTTTTAGAGTCACAAACCCATGCTTTCATGTTTTCATCATTCCAAACCCAGCCGCCCGCTTTGAATGCTTTACTGTACTTTTTAAAGTCAGTCGCGCCTGCTTTACTTCCCATAATACCAAATAAATTCGGACCCGTTTTATGTTTGCCGCCCTGCTCAAATGTATGACAAGCTTTACACTTGCTTTCCGCACCTGCAAAGGCTGTTGTCGCCACAAAACCAGTCGTTAACATGGTGAATGCACCTATCGCTATGATGACTTTATTCATATCAATCTCCTTAACATTTATCTTAAATGCATTTTAATATCATGGTATGAAGCGGTCAATGCTTTTATTTATTGTTCTCCCTTCGCATGTTGATTAAACTCTCTTATATAGGGAGAGCATCATGAGTGTTATCTATGGTTTAATTCCAGGCATGATTCTACTTGGTCTGGTTAGTGTCTTGGTGTTTTTCTGGGCTGTGAAAAATGGTCAGTATGATGATATGGAAGGCCCTGCCCATCGCATTCTCGATGATGATGACATCGAAGATAAACAACAGCATAAGGATTCGCCACCATCATAATGGATGCACAATCGTCGATGCTCTTCGTTATGTTTTTAATGGGTTTTATGGGCAGCCTACACTGTGTCGGCATGTGCGGAGGTCTAGTAACTGCCGTGAGCATGAGTGCCAAACAAACATGGTGGTTTGGTTTATGGGTTTATCAATTTGGCAGGCTCACAACCTATGCCACACTTGGTCTTTTACTTGGCTTTATAGGGCTGGCTTTCAACGATTTTGGCGGCAATCTCATTCAACGTCTTATTGCTATATTGGCAGGTTCACTGATGATTATTTTTGCATTGAATTTGGCTGGCTGGCTACCTGATCCTGTTCAACGCTTGAGCATCTGGGCAACACACAAAATCGGCTTAATGAAACTCGTAGCTAGCCTTGCCAAACATGCACGTTTACGTGGTTGGTATGCACTGGGCTTAGCGAATGGCTTGTTACCTTGCGGACTGGTTTATGCGGCGCTTGCTATGAGTACAACCACAGGTGGTGCCATTACAGGCGGCTTGATGATGATAAGTTTTGCTTTGGGAACCATCCCTGCCATGATGTTTGTGCCTGCCATTTTACAAAGAATGAGTCCTATTTTACGTTTAAACACACTGCGTATTGCTGCACTTTTAATGATGTTTCTAGGTTTGATTACCATTTTTAGAAGCACCATGCCGATGATGCATACTATGGTGTTATAGTCGGATTGAAAAAATATAATGTTGGTGGTTCATCTTTATTCAAACGAACCTGTAAGCCACGTTTTTCATACAAGTATAAATCATAATTTTCCATGTGCTTTAACGTACCTGGCTCACCAAAGTGCGCTGTAATATTCTCAGCAGACAGCGTTAAATTTGGAATCAATGTTAACGCCTGCACAATGAGCTGATCCAATCCACTTCGATCATCTGCAGCAAGATTCATACGAGCCACATGATTCGGATACAAATGCGGGATTGTTGCCCGTGACTCAAGCTTATCCAATGACTTTCTATCCATATCCAGCAACAATATAACCTTTGTATGATCGGCAATGGCTGGGAAAAAAGCCTCTAGCTTGCGCCCCGCCTTGGCATGCATTTCGGGGTAAAGGTACAAAGCAACATCACTTTTGCTTTGCAGGATAAGTTCCGCTTGCTTGAGTGTCGTTTCGCCCAGTGTCACACCCAAAACATGCTGCTTACCCTGTGCATCGATATGCGTTGCCAATGATGTGCCTTCATGCTGATAATAAGCACGTGTCCAAAAGAAAAGTGCCGCTGTAAGTACAACAACAACAAGAATCATCCATAAGCCTATACGATCGTGATAACCTGATTTTACCTCGGACGTCATATTCGCTCCTTGCCTAGTTAGCACACTTTAATATGCAGCAGTTTAAAGCATAAAGCCTTGCTTTCCCAATCATTTACCATCTAACTATGAATGAATAAGGTAGTATTTACTTTATGAGCAAGGTCACAGATTTAGGCCTTATAAATCTATAGAATAAACCTTCTGTTCAAGGAGGTTTCTATGATTGATGCTAACTTTATATCGAATCTAACGATGACAAATTGGCGGGCTCTTTTACAGTGGTATTTTGAGCATTTAAATACCTCACCCCTTATTCAAACCTTGCAACAAGGGGAAGCCTTCTCAAACCATGATTGGTATACGCTTATGGTATTAAATATAAATATTCTTGTGTTATTTTGCCTTATTAAGTTGTTTATCAACATTCATAAACAATCAACATTTCATGCATGGCTTAAAGAAAAACGCTCCAACCTTAGCAACAAATTGAGAAATCCAACTCAAAGCAAGCTTGAAGCAAAAGTTTCAAACTCCAGCTATTTAAAACAAACTTATAATCTCCATCGCTTTGCCATGTATGAACCTGCTTTAGAAAAGTATAAACTGGCATTGCAGGCTGCCCCATATGATCTAAACACATACCTAGTTGGCATTAAGATTATATCTGAAATGGATGAACCCAATAAAAAGTTTACCCAATTTCTATTGGCAAGCATTGCCAAATTACGGAAGAAAAACCCTGCAATATGGCAAGAGGTTGCAAAGTATGGTCGTGAAAAAACGCCAACATTAACTCAGTGGCAGGCTGCGTCATAACATTTCTAGCTTCGAAAACAGACAGTTACTTAAATGCTGCTATAGGAAGAGGCATCGGAGCAATCACAATTTGGCATATTTCACACATATTAAGCGCTTAAATTGCAGGCACAGAATCACTTTTTTCGCCCTTAAGCTTAATGATTTTACCAAGCCCAGCGGCGGTCAAAATACACCATACTGCAAACATTGCTCCCACTATAGCCGTTTCTGGTTTGAAATGTGCAAGGGCTAAAGCAACGCCCAAGCCTGCATTTTGCATGCCAATTTCAATAGCCAACGTTATTTGATAACGCCTTTCAAAGTTACAAAAATGGGCAACCAAGAATCCCGCTAAATAACCTCCCGCATTTAACATAACAACAAGGAAAAAGATCAGAAATGGTACATCATGTAGTCTTTCATTATTGACGGCAACGGCATAACTACAAATAATGATAATCGCGATTGCTGCCACTTCTGGCGCAAGCAGTTCATAGGTCTTTTGAAACTGTGGTAAAAAGTTGTGTATCACCATGCCAAAAATTAAGGGTAAAAGAACTGTCATGAGTATGGTTTGCATCATCGGCCAGAAAGGAATTTCCATCAAAACGCCACCCAATGCTTCAACTAAAATTGGCGTCATAATCGGTGATAGCGTGGTTGCTAGCATGGTCATGGCAATTGAAAAAGCTACTGCGCCACCCAATAAATAAGCAATCACATTACTCGCCATAGCTCCCGGAGCGCAACCTACAATAATAAAGCCCAGTGCTATTTCTGGCGATACGCCAACAGCAATGCATAGCATCGCTGCGCCAAACCCCAAAGCGGGCATAACTGTATATTGTGTACCCACCCCAATAAAAATGGTTGCTGGTTTTGACAATGCTTCTTTTGCTTCAACAGGTTTCATGACCAAACCAAGTGCAAACATGGTAGCAGCGAAGAAGCAAAGGAAATAATCTTTAAATATTAAAAATGGCTCGGGAAAAAACATCGCTAAAACAGCAAAAAATAACGTTAATAAAGCTAGAAATCTTGAGAATATGGGCATTGCATCATCATCACCCAAAGCTACTATTTGTAAACAGCCGTGAGTCATGGGTAACAGGTCGTTAGGGAGATGATGATTAACTCTGAATAAGTGAATATACGATTAAAAAGCGCCAAGCCCAAGGCAGCATTCATTGAGTTGCTGAGCATCCCCTTAGGGCATCTAGCCTAGCATCACTTGGATTCTACGACTAAACTAGGCTCATCCACTTGCGAAGGGAGGCTGCTATATCCATGCTTAAAACACAGATCAAACAAATCATTGATATGGATGTGGCTGATATTGCCAGCTTACCCGCCTTAAAAAGGCATAGCGCAAGCCTTTTACGTTTTACATCACGTATTATTCATCGCTTTATCAAAGACAAGTGTATTCAACGCGCATCGGCATTGGGTTATGCCTCGCTCTTAGCAATCGTGCCTTTGGTTGTGCTTGGATTCTCAGTATTCACAAGCTTTCAAGCCTTTGACACCATTTCGGGTCATGTTCGTGATGCCCTTTTGGAATATCTTATCCCTACCAGTCAACAAGTCGTGCAAAACTACCTTGGCAACGTTACAGATAAAGCTGGCGCACTCTCTATTTTTGGTATTCTTGGACTGTTGATTACAGCGACGGCTTTATTAAATACGATGGAAGAGGCCTTGAATGACATCTGGCGCATCTCGAGGAAACGCCCCTTATTTTCCAAATTTATTACCTTTTGGTCTTTATTAACACTTTCGCCTATTTTAATTGGTGCATCCATTAGCATTACATCTTACTTTGCTGCTTTGCCCATTATCCAAAATGTCACCGAGGGTGCCGCTGCTATGCGGCATATCCCCTTTCTTATTCCATGGCTTATTTCTTCCAGTGCCATGACCGCTTTATATATGGCTTTACCCAATACACATGTGCCTATGCGTCATGCGCTTGTCGGCGGCATGGTCGCGGGGGCACTGTTTGAGCTTACCAAACTTGGCTTTACATTTTATGTCACAGAGCTTGCCAATTATGAAAAAATTTATGGTGCACTTGGCACGTTGCCCGTCTTTCTTATTTGGTTATATCTTGTTTGGGTACTGGTATTAGTTGGTGCTGAAGTAACATTCTGCCTACAGCATCCTGAACAATCCCAACGCCATGATAAATGGCTTGTACGACCTGGCATTCGAAATTTCTTCATTCATTTAGCACTTATACGTGCCGCACAGGCCATTCAAAAAGGTCGCAACTTGCATTTAAGTGAACTTATTGAAGAAACAAATGTGCCAGACAATATTTTACAAGAATGGCTAGATCATTTGTGTGCCGAAGGCTTGCTCAAACAAGTCATCAGCGATGACCCACGCGGCGCTTGGGTGCTTGGACAAGATGCAAACTCACTCACGCTCCAGCATATTCATAAGCTCTTGCAACCCAATGCTATGGAAATTCCATCAACATGGCAGGATAGCCCGCTAGGAAATACACTAAGTGGCTTATATTTTCGTATGCAACGTGAACACGATGCCTACCTATCAAGTGTAAGCATACAGAGTTTGCTTGATAAAGAGCAGCCCATACATAAACCAGCCTCTACATAAGGAATACCTCATGACCACAGCCCAACTGATTATCTCAGCTTCTGAGCACGATGCAGATATGCTTTATGTTTCACGCATGTTTGTACCTGATGCCTTTATTGCCATCGGCATAGAAAGCGAGGCAGGCTGGCAGTGGCATGGCTTATTCTCACCCTTAGAAGTCGATCGCGCAAAAAAACAATCGGGATTTCATGAGGTTCATCTGGATAGTATCTGGCGGGAAAAAGCCAAGACATTGGGTTGGTCACCTAGCCTAGCCAGTGCCGCTGCGGCTTTTCTAAAAGAGCATGGCATTAGTAAGCTGGTCGTGCCAGGTCAATTCCCTTTGATGCATGCTGAACAATTGCGTGATTTGGGCTTTCAAATCACTGCCCAGCAAGGTTCTTTATTCCCTCAACGTGCAATAAAAAGCGATGATGAAATAAAACAATTGGCGCGTGCTGAACGCCTCACCAAACGCTCCATGATGCAGGCTGAGAATTTCCTTGCTGCTTGCAGCATTGGCAATGATAAAATTTTACGCCATCCCGACGACAAAAAAACAAAAGTAAAATCCAAACATGTACGCGCAGCCATTGAAACCTTCCTTATTGGTCAGGGCGCGATGCCTGCTCATACCATTGTTGCCTGCGGCAAAGAAGGTGCTGATCCACACAATATTGGCTCTGGATTTATTCGTTCCGAGCAATCCATCATTATTGATATTTTCCCTCGTTTGTTGGATTCTGGTTATTGGGGTGATATGACACGCACCTATGTAAAAGGCAAAGCCCCTGCAACATTAAAGAAGATGTATCAAACCGTACGTGAAGGTCAGGATATTGGACTCAATAAGGTTGCCAATGGTGTGCATGGCGTAGAAATTCATAACGCCATTCTTGAGCATTTTGATAAACAAGGGTTTAAAACAGGGCTTAAAGGCGGAAAACAAACAGGCTTCTTTCATGGTACTGGGCATGGCGTAGGCTTAGAAATTCATGAAATGCCACGGATTTCGGTGCGTGATGATATACTACAAAGCAATCAAGTGGTTACTGTCGAGCCTGGTTTGTACTATCCAAATATCGGAGGCATCCGCCTTGAAGATATGGTTGTTGTGCGTAAGCATGACTGTGAAAATCTGACCAAGCACCCCAGAAAACTGGAAATCGCCTGATATGGACTGTTAATGAATAAAAAACTGAAAATTATTAGAATTCTGTCAAACTATGTACTAGACTCACTCTTAATGA
>CAYPXU010000035.1:0-12725 GCA_964414875.1 uncultured Zetaproteobacteria bacterium
CTAACTTGGTAATACGTGTACTTGATTGTCCATGTATTATACTCCTATATACGCCCTTGATTTCCTTGATATTGCATATTAAAGTACAAACAAGGACTTTAGGAGGTACTTTGGCTTCATATCGGAATAAGGTCAATGAAAAATCTACATTTCGCCCATCAGCACCTCGTTTGATGGATCAGGTGCGTGAGGTTTTGCGTTATCATCATTATGGTAAGCGTACTGAAGAGGCTTACGTACGCTGGATTAAGGGTTTTATCTATTTTCATAACAAACAGCATCCCAGAGATATGGGGAAAGCAGATATTGAAGCTTATTTAAGTCATTTGGCAGTCCGTCAGCATGTCGCCGCATCGACACAGAATCAGGCATTTAATGCACTACTATTTTTATACAAACAGGTATTGGATTTACCTTTTGCTGATGATATTGCACCAATTCGCTCTAAAAAAGCACCGCGTTTACCTGTGGTGTTAAGTCAAAAAGAAGTTGCTCATTTATTGGGCTGTATGAGTGATGAATCAGCCTTGATGGCGCGGGTGATGTATGGTGGTGGCTTGCGATTGATGGAATTATTAAGGCTGCGTATTCAGGATGTTGATTTTGAGAACGGTTATATCACAGTGCGTTCTGGCAAAGGCGATAAAGACCGCACAACACTGCTTCCTGTATCGGTCCGTGAAGATTTAACTGCGCATTTGTATGCTGTGCGTGGGCAATTTGATTGTGATTTAAAGGCGGGGCATGCCAATGTTTGGTTGCCAGGGGCTCTGGCTAAGAAATACCCCAATGCGCCCCAATCTTGGGAGTGGCAATATGTGTTCCCATCCAAAGTTTTGTCCAAAGATCCGCAAAGCGGTGAGATTCGCCGCCATCATGTGAATGAGTCGGGCTTACAAAAGGCGATTCGTGGCGCAAGAAAAAAAGCAGATATTCATAAACGTGTAACATCGCACACACTACGTCATTCGTTTGCCACGCATTTACTGGAATCGGGAACGAATATTCGCGTAGTGCAGAAGTTATTGGGTCATGCAGATGTGAAAACAACGGAGATTTATACACATGTGTTACAGCAAAATTTAGGGGTAGTAGTTAGTCCTTTGGATGCTTTGTAACTGGGGCTAATGAAGTTTTGAATAAGTCTGGATAAAATGAATGAAAATATCCAAAAAAGGCTAAAATTCATATTTTAGAGCATTCAAAATATAATATATTTATGATATTTTGGCATAAATATCAAATCAAGTGAATCCAGGTGTGGGACAATAAATAGTATGATTGTGTTTGTTGCAAAGCGGCGTGTATCGTTATTCGGGGTAAAGAAATGTATCTTTTCCTGTATGACTGGTATTGGGGTAGTCGGTGGAATAATGCAAGCCGCGCGATTCATGGCGTTGCTGTGCGGAACGAATGATAAGTTCGGCAATGAGTGATAAATTGCGTAATTCAATTAAATCTCGGCTTAATGGATGTTGCCAGTAAAAATGTGCAATCTCTTCTTGAACCACTGTAAGCCTACGGCGAGCGCGGCGCAGGCGTTCATCGGAGCGCACGATGCCGACATAGTTAGACATAATCGCACGGATTTCATCCCAGTTCTGCTTAATCTGGATGCGCTCTTGTTCGGGTGTAATGCCTGATTCATCCCATGCTGGAAGTGGAATATTTTCAGTGTTGATAGCTCGTGTGAGAATATGTTTACTACATGCTTTTGCCATCACCAAACATTCAAGCAAGGAGTTGCTGGCAAGGCGGTTGGCACCATGCAAACCAGTACAGGCGGATTCACCAATCACATAGAGGCCTTCAATATCTGTTTGACCGCTTAAATCGGTTGCAACGCCGCCACACATATAATGCGCAGCAGGTACAATAGGAATTACTTGCTCGCGTATATCAAGACTCAATGCCATGAGTCGTTGATGAATATTGGGGAAGTGTTCCAAAATACGCTTGCTGCTCAAATGTCGGGCATCAAGAAACATGCAATCTTGCCCCTGTTTCTTCATTTCGTGGTCAATAGCACGTGCCACAATATCGCGCGGAGCCAGCTCACCGCGTTGATCATAATCAAATATAAAACGTTTGCCTTCAGCATTGATGAGGTATGCACCTTCACCGCGCAGGGCTTCGCTTAAAAGCATGGTTGGTGCAGAAGCATGATAAAGACAAGTTGGGTGAAATTGCATGAATTCCATATTCATAACCTTGCAGCCAGCACGCCATGCCATGGCAATGCCGTCACCTGTTGCAGCGTGCGGATTGGATGTGTACATATAAACTTTGCCAGCACCGCCCGTAGCAAGAATGGTTTGTTGGGCAGATATAGTGATGATGTGGTTGTCTGTATTGAGTAAATAAACACCCAAACAACGATTTTTACCATGAATATGCCCCAAACGATGGCTGGTAATCAAATCGACTGCCATGTGATGACGCAGGCATTGGATATTGGGGTGGTTTTGTACGTGTTTGAGCAGTGTTTCACCAATAGCACGACCTGTTGCATCTTTGCTATGGGCAATGCGGCGATGGCTATGCCCACCTTCTTGGGTTAGGTGTAAGCCTTGATCATCCTCATCAAAGGGCATGCCAAGCTGGCGTAATTCATCAATGACATTGCCGCCAGCTTCGGCAATTTGGCGCACAATATCTTCATGGCATAGCCCAGCACCTGCTTGCATGGTGTCATTTATATGCTCATCAATGGAGTCACTGATGCCTGAAACACCTGCAATGCCACCCTGTGCTTGATAGGTGTTGGATTCGCTAAAATCACCTTTATTTACAATGCAAACGTTACCGTGTTCAGCTAGTTGGTAAGCAGCGAGTAGGCCTGCTGCGCCGCTGCCGATGATAAGATAGTCGAAGTGTCGATGATGGGTTGTCATGTATGCGTACTTTACGTTTATAAGGTAAGCTTTGTATAGTGCGGGTATGCGTCAAACAGTATTTGTAACAGAAATTCATGGTGATGAAGCCACAGTTGTGGGTGAGCGTGCCTCATCTTGTAACTCATGTGCGGGCAAAGCATCGTGTAAAACGCTGGGTTCTTGGAAGGAAGGTTCGGGTGAAGGGCGCGTGCTAAAATTGCGCGTGCAGAATGATATTTCGGCAGAGGTTGGTGATGAGGTGGTGATTGAAGTCGCGGATGGATTGCTGTTGAAGACCGCTTTTCGTTTGTATGGTGTGCCAATGTTGGTATTTATTACTGTTGGGGCTGTGGTTGGATTTGTATTGCAAGGGCGAGAGATCGTGGACGTTGCTGCCGCATTATCAGGTATATTGGGTGTGGTGGCTTATTATGCTTGGATTTGGAAGCAGGGAGCCCCTGAAGGTTTTGATGCGCGGATTGTTGAAGTGCATGGCTCAAAAGCTTGAATTTTGTGTTTTTTATAACTATGATCTTTAGACAGTCTTGGGAGAGATTAAAAACAGGAGGGTAGTTATGAATATTAAAATGGCATGGTTGGCAATATTGACCGCTTTTTTGATGTTAAGTGGTTCGGCATATGCAGGTGATAAGATTGATTTGAACACAGCATCGGCAGTACAGCTGCAAGAATTGCATGGTGTTGGTGCAAAAACTGCAGCGGCAATTGTGGCATACCGTGAAACACATGGAGCATTTAAATCAGTGGATGATTTGACTTATGTGAAAGGTATTGGTGAGAAGAAATTGTCAAAAATTGAAGGTGATATTGAAGTTTCGGATGTAAATAAAAAAGAAAAAAAGCATGATGATTGATTGATGTTATTTATTAAAAAAGGGCGCGGCGAATGTCGCGCCCTTTTTTGTTTGCTTGAGGGGTGGGCTTTATGGACGTTAATGAATGAAGATTGCGGTAGTAGGGACTGGTTACGTGGGTTTATCCAATGCCATGCTTTTGGCGCAGCATCATGAGGTGGTTGCCTTGGATGTGGTGGCGGACAAGGTTGCGTTATTAAATAATAGAAAATCACCGATTGTTGATAAAGAAATTGAAGATTTTCTAAGTCATAAAGAGCTGCGTTTTAGAGCAACACTTGATGCCAAAGAGGCTTATGAGGGCGCGGATTTTGTGATTGTGGCGACCCCCACAGATTATGATCCCCACAGCAATTATTTTAATACAGCAAGCGTTGAATCTGTGATTAAAGATGTCATAGCGATGAATTCTAATGCTGTGATTGTCATTAAATCAACAGTTCCAGTTGGTTTTACGAATGATTTAAAAAAGAAGTTGGACAATGATCAAATCATCTTTTCGCCAGAGTTTTTACGTGAGGGCCGTGCGCTCTATGATAACCTTCATCCTTCACGGATTATAGTGGGTGAGCGTTCAGAAAGAGCCGAGCTGTTTGCATCGTTGTTGCTCGAAGGGGCGGTAAAGAAAGATATTGCAGTGCTGTTTACAGATTCCACGGAAGCGGAGGCTGTGAAATTGTTTTCTAATACCTACTTGGCGATGCGTGTGGCGTATTTTAACGAGTTGGATAGTTATGCTGAAAGCCATGGTCTAGATACCAAACAAATCATCGAAGGGGTGGGTTTAGATCCGCGTATTGGTAGTCATTATCGTAATCCATCATTTGGTTATGGTGGTTATTGTTTGCCCAAAGATACCAAACAGTTACGAGCCAATTATGAGGATGTTCCCAGTAGCCTTATTGGTGCGATTGTGGATGCCAATAGCTTGCGAAAAGATTTTATTGCTGATGCAGTCATTAGGCGAAAGCCAAAAATTGTTGGTATTTACCGTCTGATTATGAAAACTGGCTCGGATAATTTCAGAGCATCATCGATTCAAGGGGTGATGAAGCGTATCAAAGCCAAGGGTATTGAAGTGGTTGTGTATGAGCCTGTGTTGGAAGGGGATGATTTTTTTCATTCAAAAGTGATAAAAGATTTAAATGAGTTTAAGGCGATGTCGGATGTGATTGTTGCGAACAGGTTGGCGGATGACATTATGGATGTGAAAAACAAAGTTTATACACGTGATTTGTTTGGAAGAGATTAGTGGCTCGACAGGTGCTTAGGAGAATAAAGTGAAAGAAAAGGTTGCTATTATTGGGCTTGGCTATGTTGGTCTGCCGTTGGCTTTGGCATTTGGACGGTTGATGTCAACGATTGGTTTTGAGGTTTCTCAAAGTAAAGTTGATGCGTACCGAGAAGGTTATGATCCAACAGGTGAAATGGGAAAAGATTTGTTTGTGCGGGCTACCCAACTTGAATATACCACGCAAACGTCTGATATTTCAGAAGCTGACTTTGTAGTGGTGGCTGTGCCGACACCTGTTGACGATGCGCATCAGCCAGATTTAACGCCGGTTATCAAAGCCACAGAAACGGTTGGACAGAACCTTAAGAAAGGTGCGATTGTAATTTTTGAATCGACTGTTTACCCTGGTGTCACCGAAGATGTTTGTGTGCCTATTTTGGAGCGTGAATCTGGTTTAAAGTGTGGGGAAGGATTTAAGGTTGCCTACTCTCCAGAGCGTGTGAACCCTGGTGATAAAGTACATACATTGGAGAAAATTGTAAAAGTGGTGTCTGGTCAAGATGCGGCGACTTTGCAAAAGGTTGCAAATCTTTACGAGCAGATTATTGAAGCAGGTGTACACCGTGCCGCAAGCATCAAAGTTGCAGAATCAGCAAAAGTAATTGAAAATGTTCAACGCGATTTAAATATTGCCTTGATGAATGAGTTGGCAGTCATTTTTGATAAATTGAATATTGATACCTTAGATGTTTTAGAGGCTGCGGGCAGTAAATGGAACTTTTTACCGTTTCGCCCTGGTTTGGTTGGTGGGCATTGCATTGGTGTCGATCCCTATTACTTAACCTACAAAGCAGAAATGATGGGTTATCAGCCCGATGTTATTTTGTCAGGAAGAGAAATTAATGATGGTATGGGGCGTTTTATTGCCGGTAAAACCATCAAACAAATGATTACAGCGGACAGAAAAATAAAAGGCGCATGCGTTGTCTTGCTGGGTTTGACGTTCAAAGAAAATTGTGAGGATTTAAGGAATTCACGCGTGATTGATGTTATTCGAGAATTGGAATCTTATGGGGTTGAAGTTGTTGTGCATGATCCAGTTGCCAATGCGGCGAATGCCAAAGAAATATATGATATTGAATTATCAGATTTGCAAGGTGTGACGAAGGTGGATGCTGTCATTGCAGCTGTTGCACACGATGCTTTGCTTGAGCGAAGCCCTTCGGCATGGGCTGCTCTGCTTAAAACTGAACAGGGAACACCCTTTATGGATGTGAAATCTGCTTTTGATAGAGATGAACTCGCAGCAGCGGGCTTTAATGTTTGGCGTTTATGAGCAAAATTCTTGTAACAGGTGCGGCGGGATTTATTGGAGCAGAGGTATGTTTACGTTTACTTGAGCGCGGTGATCAAGTGGTTGGCTTGGATAATCTCAATGATTATTATGAGGTGAGTTTAAAAGAAGCCCGTTTGGCTCGTTTTTCAGAGCACTGCAATTTTCGATTTGTAAAAGAGAACCTTAAAGATCGCGTGAGTATCGAAGCCTTATTTGCAGAAGAAAAGTTTGATCAAGTGGTAAACTTGGCTGCGCAGGCAGGGGTGCGTTATTCGCTGGAAAACCCACATGCTTATATTGATAGCAACATTGTCGGATTTGTGAATATTTTAGAAGGTTGTAGACATCATGAGATAAAGCATTTGGTCTATGCTTCATCATCATCGGTGTATGGTGCGAATGAAACGATGCCCTTTTCAGTGCATGATAATGTAGATCACCCATTATCATTGTATGCAGCAAGCAAAAAAGCCAATGAACTTATGGCGCACAGTTATGCACATTTGTATCAATTACCAACGACAGGCTTACGCTTTTTTACTGTTTACGGCCCTTGGGGTCGCCCTGATATGGCGCCTATATTATTTACAAAAGCTATTTTAGAAGGTCGCTCGATTGATGTGTTTAACCATGGTAAAATGCGTCGAGATTTCACTTATATTGATGATATTGTTGAGGGTGTGATTCGCGTTCTTGATTCTACAGCTGAACCTAATCCTGACTGGACAGGCATGAAACCAGATCCTGCATCAAGCAAGGCTGCTTGGCGTATTTATAATATTGGGAATTCAAAACCTATTGCGTTGATGGACTTTATTGCGGCGATTGAAACTGCTTTGGGCATGCAGGCAAAAAAGAATTTTATGCCAATGCAGGCAGGTGATGTTGTGGCGACCAGTGCGGATGTGCAAGCCCTTATGGATGATGTTGGTTTTAAGCCTGATACAGCAGTGGCAGAGGGGGTGAAACGCTTTGTTGATTGGTATAGAGACTATTACAAGGTCAATACATTTTGCTAACCCACTTGAATTTATAAGAGCCTTTTTCTTTGATATGTATATTTTATGGTTAAGCTTTATCAAGGTGATTCGGCGAGATGGTGTTTCGCATTGATATTCTTTAAAAAACGAACAGCTTACGGCAATGACTAAAAAAGTATTTCGTAGTGGCACTGTTGCCTTGCTTGGCAGACCAAATGTTGGTAAATCAACATTAATGAATAAAATTATTGGTGTGAAGGTGGCGATTGTAACGCCCAAACCGCAAACCACACGCCATCGTATTTTGGGTATCCACACCGATGATGATATGCAGATGGTGTTTGTGGATACACCAGGCATTCACAAGGGAACCAAGCAGTTAAACCGCAATATGGTACGCGTGGCATATGCAGCAGCGGAAGAAGCGGATGTGTTGGCGATTATGCAGGATGTTACCACGCCTTTGGGCACTGAAACCAAGACTTTGATTGAGCAGTTTGCCAAAGGGCACTTGGATCAACCGCGTATCCATGTGCTGAATAAAGTGGATAAAGCCAATAAAGATAAGTTATTACCGCGTTTGTTAGAAATGCAGAAGCTTGATCCCGAAGCCAAGGCATATATTCCTATTTCAGCGCGTAAAGGTCAGCAGATTGATGGTTTGCTCAAAGAATTAGCCAAACATTTGCCAGAGCGTGAGCCTTTGTATGATCCTGATTGGTTTACCGACCAATCACAGCGTCAGTTAGCGGCAGAATATGTGCGTGAGCAGGTATTTATGTCCATGCATGATGAGATTCCCTTTCAAACTGCGGTAGATATTGAGCAGTTTACTGATTTAGGGTATGGCAAGCTGGAGATTGAGGCGGTAATCTTGGTTGGTAATGAACGTCATAAACCAATGCTTATTGGTAAGGGTGGCGAGGGTATGAAAAATATTGGTATTCGCGCCCGTGAAGGCCTTGAAGAGCTTTTAGACTGTAAAGTGAATTTGAAATTATGGGTAAAAGTGGATACGGGCTGGTTTGATAAACCTGCGAAATTGTATGAACTTGGCTTAGATGGCTGAAATCCGTGACGATGCGCTGCTATTGCGGCGCATTCCTTTTAGTGAAACATCATTGATATGCCACTTCCTAACATCTGAACAGGGTCGTATTTCCTTGATGGCAAAGGGTGCAAGACGGGCAAAAAGTCCAGTGCGTGCAGCATTGGCACCACTTTACCCTTTATCCATTACTTGGCGAGAAGGGCGAACAGGCATGGGAACGTTGACGGATATTCATCGTGCTAGTGCGTTGCTTGAAGAGCGTAAAAGTCTTGTTGGTTTGGAGTTGTTGAGCATTGCATCGGGTCTATTTCAAGAAGGTGATCCGCATGGTTACCATGAGCTTTTGCAAGCAATTTCTCTATTAGACAAGCGCTATGAAACAGAAGGTGTTTGTGCATCGGCTTGGACCTTATTGCATGAAGCTGGTTGGATTGGTGCTTTATCACATTGTTGGCATTGTGGTGAAGATGTGGCTGATACACAGCCAATGCATTGGAAATCATCACAATTGTTATGTGAATCATGCGGCGGTGGCCGTAGCATATCGGCAGGTTTGAGGCGTGGTATGTATGGGGTATTACAGCATGAGCATGTGCGCCTGTCAGTGGGTGATGCCATGCAGTGGCGTAAGATGATTGGGCTTGTGTTGCGTGAGCATGGTGTCAAAATTCCAGAAAGTTTTCGGTAACGATCCAACTTACCACTGATTTGCCGATACCTGCGTTGAAAAATGCTCATTTACAGTAGTAAATTCCGCTTTTTTGCCTCGGTCTCGAACAAATCAACGGCAATCTTAATCGTTACAGTTTTCTTTCGAAATAAAGAGGTGGAACTATGCATTTAGGTGTAAATATTGATCATATTGCAACATTACGGCAGGCGCGTTTAACCACATATCCTGATCCGATTGCTGCGGCATTGTTATGCTTAGAGGGTGGTGCGGATGGTATTACAGCGCATTTGCGTGAAGATCGCCGTCATATTCAAGATGCTGATATGGAAGCGCTTGCGGCATTGGCGCATGATGGAAAGCTTCATTTAAATATGGAAATGGCTGTGACCAATGAAATGGTAAGCATTGCTTGTCGTCTAAAGCCGCAAGCTGTGTGTTTAGTGCCTGAAAAACGTGAAGAGCTCACCACAGAGGGTGGCTTGGATGTTGCAGGGCATCAAGCACGTATGGCATCAGCGGTGGCAAAGCTTGCTGATGCAGATTGTCGTGTTTCTATGTTTATTGATCCGACTCAGGAGCAAATAGATGCATCCAAGGCAGTGGGCGCGCCAGTGATTGAATTGCATACAGGTCACTTTGCGAATTTAACAGGTGATGCTCAAGCGCAGGAATTGCAAGCCATTCGTGATGCAGCTTCTTATGCGAAAAGTTTGGGTTTAATTGTGCATGCTGGGCATGGGCTGACTTTGGAAAATACCTCTGCGATGGTGGATATTCCTGAGATTGAAGGCTTGAATATTGGCCATGCGATTGTAGCAGATGCGGTATTTAAAGGTTTGAAACAGGCAACAGCTGATTTTAAATCCTTGATTCAGCTTTTTTAGATAACTTTAAAAATATGATATTTTTTAGATTAATGTCTAATTCAAACGATACTTCACAATGATTGTTGGAATTGGGGTCGATAAAGTGGCTATTTCACGCATCGAAAATTCACTTTCACGATTTCCTAATCGTTTTGTAGAACGCGTTTATACGGATGCAGAATATGAGCTAGCAAAAGCCAAAGGCGTTGAGCGACGTTTGGCAATGTTCTTTGCTGCCAAAGAGGCAGTTTCTAAAGCATTGGGTACAGGTTTTGTGGGTTTTGGCATGAAAGATATAGAGGTGATTTATCAGCCATCAGGGAAACCTGACATTATTTTGCATGGTGGTGCGCTAGCACAAGCCAAGACTTTGGCTGTGGCGCATATCCATCTTTCTTTAACGGATGATGATGGGGTAGCTATAGCATTTGCTATTGCTGAGTCTGCTTAATGTCAGAAGGCGAATTTGCGTTGATTGAGCAATGCTTTGTATCCAAAGCAATGGCAACACAGACGAATACAGTCGTTGCCAATGGTGATGATGCTTCGGTGCATGATTTAGCTGAAAATGAGCAGCTGGTCGTGAGTACAGATACGGCAGTGCAAGGTGTGCATTGGCCCGATGATTTCCCACTTGATCAGGCAGCAGACCGTGCAGTTTGTGCGGCATTGTCAGATTTGGCAGCCATGGGGGCAAGCGGATGTTGGGCGTGGGTGTCGGTGGTTGCGAAGGATCGAGATGCTTTGGCTGCGATAGGGCAGGGTGTGGGCAATGCTTTAAATCGTTATGATGTAGAGCTTGCAGGCGGTGATACGGTGCATGCATCACTGAATAGCCTGAACATTACGGTGGCAGGTATTGTAGAAAAAAATACTGCTATGCAACGAAATAAAGCAGAGATTAACGATCATATTTGGATTTTGGGCAATTCAGGTCTGGCATCTTTGGGTTTGGAACAATGGTTTCAAGGTCATGAAGACGGTGCTTTTGTAGAAAACTTCGCCCATATAGAACCCAAATTAAAACAAGGATACTTATTGCGTGAGTTGGGTGTGCGTTGTTGTATCGATGTCAGTGATGGTGTGTTGCAAGATGCTGGGCATATAAGTAAAGTTTCTAATATTGGCATGCAATTAGACGTAGAAAAATTTCCTGATTGGCAGTTGTTGTGTAGGAAATTGGGATGCGAAAAAGCCATGCAACGCATGCTTTCAGGTGGTGAAGATTATGCACTTTTATTCACAGCTCCTGCGCATATGAGAGGCTTGGATGAATTGGCAACGCGTATTGGGGAATGCGTAGAAACTTTGGGTGTGCAAGTATATTATCAAGGCGAAAAAATGAAATTTGAACGATTGGGTTATGACCATTTTGGATAGACAAATAGATAGGAAGTGGCTACTTTTTTTACGCTGGTTTGTGGCAGGTTTTGGTAGTGGTTGGCTACCCAAGGCACCTGGTACATGGGGTAGTCTGGCTGCATTGCCTATAGGTGCTTGGATTTGGCTGGAATGGCAATCACAAGGTTTGTTTTTGGCTAGTATTATATTACTTCTTTTAGGGTGTGCTGCATGTGTACCTGTGCTTAAAAATATGACCGAGCAAGACCCTGGTTGGATTGTTGTTGATGAGTGGGTTGGGCAGTGGATTTGTATGGCTATTCTTTCAATATATATCGATTTAACAATTTTTATCGTATTTTCATCATTCTTAGCATTTAGACTCTTTGATATTTGGAAACCTTTTCCAATTAAACAAGTTGAACATTGGGGCGCTAGTTGGTGGTCGATTATGTTTGATGATGTGGTTGCAGGGGTGATGGGAGCTGGTTTGTTATTGCTTCTTGCTTGGGGATTATATGGGATCTAAATCATCATTGAATCAGGTGGAGTTATTGCTGCAACACTGCCGAGAATTAGACCTTAAATTGCGCACCGCAGAATCATGTACAGCAGGTGCAGTTGCAGCAAAATTGGCAAGTATGTCGGGTGCATCGGACGTGCTAGATCGTGGCTGGGTAACCTATAGCAACCAAGCCAAGATGGATGAGCTTGCTGTACCCCTTTCTTTATTGGAAAAGTATGGGGCAGTGAGTGAAGCTGTGGTTCGAGCCATGGCAGAAGGTGCTGCAAATCAACAAAAGCACACATGCTGTATTGCCATCAGTGGCATTGCAGGGCCAAGTGGTGGAACGATTGAGAAACCTGTAGGGACAGTTTGGATGGCAATATGTGTGCCTGAGATGGCTATTTTAGCGAGTGAGTTATTCCAGCTGCAAGGTGATCGTACTGATATTCAAATGCAGGCTGTAAATACTGCTGTTGATTTTCTTTTGCGCACGGTTCAGGGCTTGATTAGCGCTGCTCAGGAAAAATAGCAGAAAATTTTATACCTGATTTAGCCCACATTATTCACAAATACTATCGCGCCCTTACTTGCTGCTTTATGCGCAATAAATCCTTTATCAATCGTTCGTAAGCATAGCGATGAACGGTTTCTTCAAAATTCATTGCAAACAAAGCTTCTACGCAATCATCACGACGATTTATGAATGATGCGGGTTAGGTGCTTGGGCTTATGTCATATAGTAATGATATTGGGATAAAATTTTCTTGACCCAGGTTGACCAATCAATATATTGCGCCTATAAGTTGTAATATACACAATATATTGTGTTTTTTCAAGAAGGGAATCTGGTGAAACTCCAGAACTGTCGCGCAACGGTGATAAGGAGAGATCCTTACAGTCCGATACCTTCTGAAAAAATATACTGATTAATTAGAGCTTCCTCAGAAACCCAAGTTTTGATTTAAGCGCAATTTGAATATTTAAA
>CAYPXU010000036.1:0-12708 GCA_964414875.1 uncultured Zetaproteobacteria bacterium
CGATTTTTGACAGAAAATCATGTCAAGAACTATTATGCTGAATAGTTACTAATATTTCAGCATGACACTAAATTCAATGCCATTAACTCCTAGGCTTCGCCATTCACCTTAAGCATGACCGAGGAACTGGCTCATATCGCAAATATTGCTCTGCCTAGATTTAATTTGGAAAAGGAACTTAAACCATAAAATACTTCTCTCAACTTACAGCCAAACAAACCACTCACTATCATCAATATTGATCGGCAGCGGCTCGCCAGCACAAACTTGTTCAAAGGCATCTCGCTTACTCTCACCAGTTACCATCATGATGCGACGACGCGCTGATTTTATGGCACGATACCCCATTGAAACACGATCTGACGGTGGTTTCGGTGAGTTATACACTGGCACAGCCAAAGATTGATTGCTTAACGCAGGGTTATTGGGAAACAAGCTTGCCGTATGTCCATCTTCACCCATACCCAAAAGCAGCAAATCCAGACTTGCATTTTTTGCCAACGCATCTGCATACAAAGCCGCAGCCTTCTCTGCACCAAGTTCAGCCTGAATGTGGTGAACTTGCTGCGCTGGAATTGGCACATGCTTTAATAAAGCTTTATCCGCCATCACATCGTTGCGCTCATCATCACCCACTGGCAAACAACGCTCATCACCAAACCAGACATGCACCTTTGACCAATCAATATCGGCATCACGCAATAATTCATAACATTGTTTGGGTGTTGTGCCACCAGCCAATACCCAGTGAAACACGCCACGCTTGGCAATACATTCATCTGCCGATTGTTTTACAATTTCTGCAACAGCTTGTGCCACGGCGAATGGTGTTTCAAAACGCTGAATCGATTTATTCATCATAGAGTTTTAAACTCCTCCAGCCGCCCTCACACTCATCTAGCAATGCATCCATACCTGGAATATCAAGAGTGCCCGCAGGATACGTTGCAATATCGGTTTCTTTTTCCCATGCATCCATAATCGGAGCAACAATCGCCCAGCTCTCTTCCACCTCATCAGCGCGCGAAAACAAGCCTGCTTCACCCAACATCACATCATGCAACAAGGTTTCATATGCCTCTGGCATGCCCGAACCCACCATACCGTAGCTTGCATCCAGTTTTACACCACGTAATTCAGTGGATAACCCAGGTTGCTTGGCAGTCATGGTCAGTTGCATTCCTTCATCGGGTTGCAAACGGAAAATAAGCTCATTATTTGGCACAGTTCCTGCGTCAAGGTCAAACAACTTCTGTGGTGGTGTCTTAAAACGAATACAAATTTCTGACACCCGATCAGGCAAGCGTTTACCCGTACGCAAGACAAAGGGGACACCTTGCCAACGCCAGTTATCCACATAAAATTTCACAGCGGCAAAGGTTTCTGTACACGAATCATCCGCCACATTCTTTTCATCACGGTAAGCAGCCGCAGCCTCACCGTTCACGCTACCTTCAGCATATTGCGCACGCACAGCGATATTTTTCACATCTTCAGGCTTAATTTCACGCATAGAACGTAAAACCTTCATCTTCTCATCGCGAACATCATTGGCATCCAGAGAAACAGGCGGCTCCATCGCCACCAAAGCCATCACTTGCATCAAATGACTTTGAATCATATCGCGAAATGCACCTGAATTTTCATAATAACCAGCGCGATAACCAATGCCCAAGGATTCCGATACAGAGATTTGCACATGATCAATATAATTGCGGTTCCATAAGGGTTCCAATACCGAGTTCGCAAAGCGGAATACCATCAAGTTTTGCACCGCTTCTTTACCCAAATAATGGTCAATACGGTAAATTTGCGACTCATCAAAGTTCGCCTGCAATTTGGCATTCAAATCTTTGGCACTTGCCAAATCCATACCAAAAGGTTTTTCCACCACAATACGGCGAAAACCATCGGTTTCATCCGCCAAACCTGCATCTTTTAGGTTTTTACAAACACACTCATACCATGAAGGAGGAATCGCCAAATAATACAAGGCATTGGTTTTCCCGCCATCGGCATGCAGTACTTTGGCAAGTTTTTGATACATTTCTGGATCAGCTAAATCACCATTCACCAAATCAAGTTTCTCAGCAATACGTCGCCATGAGGGTGGGTTCATCACCGCTTCTGGGAAATACTGCAATAATTGATCGTGCACATAGTTTTCCCAATGTGATTTAGTCCAATTCTCACGTACTGAACCAATAATACGTGAGTGTGGACCAAGTAAATTCCAACGATGCATATGTGCCAGAGCTGGTAATAATTTTCGTTTGGCTAAATCACCCGATGCACCAAATATCACAATATTTGTTGCCTCAGGGCGATCACTACCAATCAAAGAAGCAAATTTATCGCCTGCCATGATTATTCTGCCTTGTCCGCTGGCTTAATGGCATGCCCACCAAAACCTGCACGCTGTGCATTGACAATTTTACCAGCAAAAGCATCTTTTTGACGACTACGGAAGCGCATTTGCAAAGCTAAAGTCATGACTGGTGTTGGAATGCCCAAATCAATCGCTTCATTGGCTGTCCAACGACCTTCACCTGAATCATCCATCCAGTCGGATAATGAAGACAAATCTCCATCTTGCTCCAAAGCATCACCTGTTAAATCCAACAACCATGAAGACACAACCGAACCGTGCTGCCAAACACGTGAAATTTGATGCATATCCAAATCAAATTCATCTTTGGCTTTCATCAATTCAAAACCTTCGGCAAAGGCTTGCATCATGCCGTATTCCATACCGTTATGAACCATTTTTACGAAGTGCCCTGAACCAATAGGCCCCATATGCCCCCAACCTTTACCATCATCCGATGCCAAGGTTGTTAAAGCAGGTGCAATCAAATCAATGGCAGGCTTTTCACCACCAATCATTAATGAATAACCGTTCTTGAGCCCCCAAACACCACCTGATGTACCACAATCGGCAAAAAGTATGCCCTTTTTAGCTAGCTCAGCACCACGATGCTGACCTTCTTTGTAGTTAGAGTTGCCGCCATCAATAATTAAATCACCCGACTCAAGACCTGCATTTAATAAATTCTCAATACTTGCATCAACAAACTCATGTGGAACCATAATCCAAACTACACGCGGTGTTGGTAGTTGTGCAATCACATCCTCAAGGCTGGAAGCTGCCGAGACTCCTTCAAATTCTGTTGCCAAGGCTATGCCTGGTGCGTTATCCACATCATAGGCAACCACTTCATGTTTGCCTTGCATCAAACGTTTCACCATATTGCCGCCCATGCGACCCAAACCTACCATTGCCAACTTCATCACCAATCTCCTTTACATACCATATTTATCACAAACCACTAAAAACAAGCGCCAAGATACTAACATGCAACAAGTGTCATAAGGTAGTTAATTCTACAATTGGATATTCGGGCATAAAAAGCAATTTCTTAGGCATGCTTACCTATAAATATTAAAGAATAAGAGATATGAACCGCAAGTCTCACTTTAATGTAGCATAAATAAAAAAAACCATGCCCAACTAAGTTGGGCATGGTTAATATTTTTAACAGGGTCATAACAATCTATTGTTTTATTTAACCTGTTTTTTCGGAATCTTTTTAGGGTCTACAAATAACATTTTGGTAGGATCTTTAAATCCAACAGCCCCGCCTACAAAAAAGTATCCACAAGCAAAAATAAATGCTGATAAGAACATTGCAAAATAAACAATAATCACAAATATACCTTGGTCAACATCCAGTACAATGGTAAAACCATCCTTGGTTTTATCCACTTCATGAATGGTTAGTGATATTGCTTGAACCCTTAGCTCAGAACCCGTCAGTACAAAAATATCTTTGGTAAACAAAAATCTATTCATTTGCTCGGTTATCTGGGCAACAAGCGGTTCAGCACTTTTATTCCACAGTTTAAACCCTGCTTCATTCGAGTTTTTACCTGAAAATGTTAATATTACTTTTTTATCTTTAGGGATTTTCAAATAAAATGAATTATCCTTTGGTTGAAAGGTAACCTTTGTGGTAAATGCCATCGTTCCCCATTTTTTATCCAATCCAGAAGCCAGCATAATGCTTGATTTAAAAGCCACATCACCTGAATCCAAGACTGTTACAGAAGGGTCAGCAATCTCATATTTAACATTCATCTCTTTTGATTGCCCTTCAATAAGAAACACAGGCTCCATGATTGATTGAATACTTGTCTTTGCCACATTGACAGATAGCTGGTTGACTTTAAATATGACCAGCCCAATCACTGTAACAACAAATAATATAATCGCTAACCTAAACAATAACTGCTTACTTAACATGCACTTCTCCTAGTTCATTTACATGAATATTCACACTATTCAAACAACCAATATTGGTTATTATAAAAGCCACTGCAACATCATCGTATTGCAGTGGCTTTCTAATCCATCATTTTAAATCATCATTAGTGAGTTTTTGAACTCTCAAACTTACACTTACATAACTTGCGAATATGCTTCACCAAACCTTTAATTTCCGCATCACTTAAGGTACGCCCCCAAGGTGGCATCAATGCGGACTTACTAATGGCAGATCCACCTTCCTTAACAGCCTTGAACAGCTCAGCATCCGTGCGTGTTTTTAGATATTTCGAATCTGAATGATTGCGAGGTGGCACTTCCATATCACGCGAATTAATACCAGAACCTTTACCTGAAATACCATGACACTGCATGCAGTACACACGATAATTCTTAGCAGCGGACTGCTCCACAGCATTCTTCATCATCTCTTTGCTCTTATCGGACCCCAATGAGATAATGTAGTTCACCGTTTTTTGCAGATCCTCTTCAGATAATTCACGTGTTGGCATCCATGTTTTATGGTTCCAAGCTTGTGGATCACGAATATAACTTAATATATACTCAGGTTTCAAACGAGCTGCTGCGGTATAAAGTTCAGGACCTGAAAGACCACCATAATTTGGTTCAATACTATGGCAAGCCAAACAACCATTCACTTTATCAAACATCATATCACCCAAAGCAACAGGCACTGTAATGCTAGGATCATAGTGTTCAGCCTTAACAAGTTGAGATTTACTACGCAACTCTGTAAGCGCAATGGCAACATTGCGAGCATCCAAAGCGCTCAAGCGTACATGAGGCTTTAATGAGTCCTGACGTAGCGTATTCCATTTCACACCCGTTTGGGTATGATCAAGAAAGAATGCTCCCGACGGGCGAATGCGTGTTGGATGTTGCAGCCAGCTTTCAATCCAATTTTGGTTATACTTATCACCTGCATAATATAAATCAGGACCTTTGCGCCACAAACCAACTGTCTTGGCACTCACCTCACCAGTAATGTTGTGACAAGCGATGCAAGCTTTTTTCTCCATCAACTTAAAGCCTTCAGCCGCACCTGCAGAGGCATGCACGCTCCACAACAATGCCGTTGCAGCGAAAGTCCCGCACAATATTCGTAACATAGGATTCATTATTGACCCCGGCGCTGGCGTTGATTCGGCACACCGCGCAATTTAGGCTGTTCAAACAAACCATAACCCTTTTTCATAGATTCGGTGTAATAGAAATCCGGATCATAATCCACATCTTTCCATACATACCAATCATCCACAGGCGTGCCTTCATACTCCTGAACAGTCAGTGGACCACCAGGAAATTTACCGCCCGCAGTTACATGTTTATCTACATGGTCATGGAAAATAAAGCGTCCTTCTTTATGGTTGGCTGTGTAAATTGCATCATAACGTTCACCTGGTGCAATAACTTGTGTTTCACCTTTATATGGCGACGCCAAAGGCAAACCATCTTTATGCGTAATCGTCCAGTCATGCCCATGAATATGCATGGAGTGAATCGCACCACCTGCACCAACAAAACGTATACGCATC
The DNA here is from genome assembly GCA_964414875.1 of uncultured Zetaproteobacteria bacterium. Taxonomy (GTDB): domain Bacteria; phylum Pseudomonadota; class Zetaproteobacteria; order Mariprofundales; family Mariprofundaceae. The sequence continues at coordinate 5,881 of CAYPXU010000036.1, forward strand.
ACATCACCCGTCTTCATACGAATAGGCTGATTATATGGAAATGAACGTCCGTTCACTGAAAAATAATCTTCTGTATCATACGGCGTTGCGCCTGTGCCGTATTTCATAGCATTTTTAGATTCCCATGTAGATAGCATCATAATCACTTCATGTGTTACTGTTTTTTCCAAAGCGGTTGGATTCTTTGGATCAATAATGATTGGACCCCACATACCACGAATACCTACATGTTCATTTACATTCACATGGCAGTGATACCAAAGTGTACCAGGACGATCTGCATTGAATTTGTACGTAAAAGTCGTGCCTGGTTTGATAGGCTCTTGTGTAATACCTGGTACACCATCCATACGCCATGTACCGATTTGATGCATGCCATGCCAATGAATGGTATGTGGTAATGATGTATTGTTGGTGACATGAATAATTAAATCGTCGCCTTGTTTGGCATGAATTAATGGACCTGGAACTTGGCGGTTAAACGCGAAAACTTTGTAATTCAAATCTGGCGCGACTGCAATTGTCATCTCATCAATCGTCATATTCATTTCGCGTGTTGCTGCCTGAGCTGTCATAGACATACCCAACGCGAACACAGCCAATGCCAGTGTTGTTACCCTCTTAAACATATTCATTAAATAATACCTCCCTTGCAAAATAAAATTAAAGAAATGACTCAAGCCCTGCAAATCTCATAAGGCGCATTAAAAATACATCTTATAAAATTGTCAAGCTTTCAGGCAATTACAATCAATGTCATCCATACACAAACGTTAGCATAGGAAGAAAGAAATATTAAGTTTTTTTAATCAAAGTAAACACAAGCAAGTAGTCGAATTTCTAAAAAACTAGAAATGATATTCTATTCCAGTCTGATAACTAACATTGCTCATTACAGTGCCAGCAGGTGGTCGCGAATCATAGCTTACCTCAAGTGTAAGGCTCAAAGCCAAGTGATCTGTAAGTGTAACCTTGAGTGATGTATCATTTAATATACGCAAATCAGCCAGCGCATTCCATGCGGGTTGTACATAGATCGTTTCATGTAACTTGGCTTGCTCACTCAGGGCATAATCTACGGTCATATATGTACTGGCACGCCAAAGGTATGACTTGCTATTGACCGTACTTTTACGTAATTCCTCATACTCATAAAATGTTCCTAAACCAAGATGAAAACGCCATGCATCTTGCTCTTGAAACCAGCGCACGCCGCCGCCCAGCAATGTTCGCAGCTTTAAATTAGCAAATTCGTCTTGCTGAACCTGCCCGAAACCTTCAAGTGCCCAAACTTCGTTCAGCGCATGGCGATGGCGCAAATGAAGATAACCTTTATTAGCATTTCGTACGGCACGACTTTGACCATATTTATAATTCAATGCTAAAATTTCAGTATTTTCCCCATGATTCAAGCGTAATAAAGCACTAGTTTCAACCCCATTGGTTGTCACATTACCCCGATCACCATTTGCAGATAGTGCAACTTTCCCTGCCAAACCTTCCTCATCCATAAGCAGCGTCGTATCTTCAGCATTCACAATGGCAAATGCTTGCCCCGGAAGAAAAAAGAAAAACGCCAAAACAACGCTCTTAATAAAAAAATTGTTACACGCCATATTAGTAAACCCAGTTAACTTATATTTTTACGTTCAGAACGAATATTCTTCACCACCAGCAAGCCTTCAATCAGCACCCACATAGCCAATAGGAAGATGACAGAACCAACACTGGCTACAGCCCACTGCTCTTTGCCTATGGCTTTGTTCACACCCATAATCATGCCTGAAATTGTTGCACCAAGCACCAATATCATAGGTAATAAGGTATAAAGAATTGGTTTTTTCTTGCGGTATAAATAAATCGTCACTGTTAGCAGTGTCATGCCAGCCAGAATCTGGTTAGTTGTGCCAAACAGTGTCCACAAAAACAAGCCTGCTGGTTTGCCATCCACTTCAAAAAAGGCAAAGAAACCAATCGCAGACACAGCCAAAAATGTCGCCAAATAGCGATTATCCAAGACTTTAATATTCAAGGTATTGCCAATCTCTTGCAAATTAAAACGCAACAAACGTGCCCCCGTATCTACCGAAGTCATAGCAAAACCAACCACCACCACACTAATAAAAGCTGCTGCATAATCTACTGGCACACCCAATTGATGGATAAAATTGGCATTACCTTGAATAAACACACCTAATTTTTGATGCAAACCAACTGCTTTATCCCATGAACCATAAAATTGTTCCCAATCAGCACGTGTGGCAAAAGCGCCCGCCGTTGTTGCCAATACAGCAAGCAATGCCAGCAAAGATTCACCAATCATACCGCCATAACCAATCAACGGCGCATCGGTCTCTTTATCCAACTGTTTGGATGTTGTCCCCGATGCCACCAAACCATGAAAACCAGATACCGCCCCACAAGCAATCACGATAAATAAGAATGGTAACATCGGCGGTGCGCCTTCTGGATTCGGGTTGAATGCAGGCGCTACCCATTCAGGGTCAAGCATAAAAAAGCCAACTAACATCATGGCAAGAGCAAGGTATAAAAGCAGTGAGTTTAAGAAATCACGCGGCTGTAAGAGTAACCACACAGGCAACACACTAGCAAGAAATGCATAAACCAATAATGACCACGTCCAATCATGAGCGGTAAAACCAGTAATGGGATGCTCCAAACCCCATGCTGTTGTTAATAGCATTGCAACAAACCCAATAGCAATTAAAGGCCAGACAGGCAGGTTCTTTTTGTATACCAAGAAACCAATCACCATAGCTATGAGCATCAAACTATAAGTGGGAAACACTGCCTCTGGATGTGCTGTGGCTGGAATATTTGCTAAATCCGGTGCTGCAAACAAGCCTGAAATAACCAATACAAACACGCCCATTGCCAAAGCCACAAGAAAGAAAATAACCAATAAAAAGAGCAAGCGTGTACGCGGCGAAATAACATCACGGGCAATCGTGCCGACGCTTTGACCTTTAAAGCGCGATGACAATACAAGGGCTGTAAAGTCATGCACCGCACCAATCAATAGCGTACCAAATACCACCCAGCACAAAGCTGGAACCCAGCCCCAAATCACCGCAATAGCAGGGCCAAGCATGGGTGCCAAACCCGCAATCGAAGCATAGTGATGACCAAATAGGATATATTTATTCGACGGCACATAATCCACGCCATCACGCATGGCATGCGCAGGAGTTTCAGCATAGGCATCCAACTCAAATACCTTCGTAGCCAATACACCTTTGGCATAAAAACGATAAAACAATAAATACAAACACAAAACCAGAATAGCCATCACAACGGGTGACATATAATTTCCCCTCTTATTGTACAAAAATATAGGCTCGCTAAGCTAACCGCCATGAAAGTCAAAATCACTTATCTATCCCTCTGCTGCCTTTTGCTAGCATCCTGCCAAGAAGAAACACAAGATGCTCATAGACTCAACAGCATAGAACAAACACCTATCGCTCAGGTTGGCACGCAAACCATTTACAAAGAAGATGTCGATGCAGAGCTGCGTGATTTACCGAATCATTTGCAGTATTTAAGTCAAAATAAAAAAGCTCGCCAGCAAATATTAGGCACGCTTATTCGCCGCTCTGTACTCAGCCAACAAGCATTCGCATTGGGTTTAGATCAAGATACGCTGGTGCATAGACGCATTAACCGCAGCCGTGATTCCATTATGATTGAAGCCTTACAAGACTGGGAACAATCCCAGCTTCCAACACCAAAACCCGAAGATATTGAAACCTATTACAAGCTACATATCAGCGACTTTACCATTCCTGAACAAATTCATGCACGTCATATTCTGGTGCGCCAAAAAAGCGAAGCATTGGATATTCTCAAAAAGCTTAAACGTCATAAGGATGATTTTGCATCCCTGGCAGCTCACTACTCCATCGATGATAGTAACAAATCCCGTGGCGGTGATTTAAATTGGTTTCCGCATGGCATTATGGTTGCCGATTTTGAGAAAGTTGCCTTTGCTCTAAAAAATATCGGCGATATCAGCAAACCCGTAAAAACAAAATATGGCTGGCATATTATTGAACTATTGGGCAAGCGTCCTGCTTACAAACAAACACTGGAAGAAGCAAAAGAGGAAATTTTACAAATTTTACGTCAACAAGCGCTTGATTCGTGGATGGATGGTTTGGTGAAAGACAGTCAGATAAATATTATCAATAGCGACAGCCTAAATCCAACCCTGCAACTGCCGATCAATCAACCCTGATAAATAGTCGATATGAGCATCCTGCGCATTGAGTGCAGGGATATAACGCAATGCCCCACCTCCTGATTCTGCAAATATTCCAGCATTTTCCATGCTGATTTCTTCCAATGTTTCAAGGCAATCAGCTGAAAACCCTGGGCACACGACATCCACATCAGCCACGCCTTCTTTGCCCCAAGCTTTAAGTGTGGCATCGGTATAAGGCTCAACCCACGGTTCACGACCAAAACGTGATTGGAATGTCACTTTGCAATAATCTTCATCCAAATCCAATGCTTCACGCAATAAACGCCCTGTTTTCCAGCACAAACATGGATAAGGATCTCCCGCTTTAAAATAACGCTGTGGAATACCATGAAACGACAATAATAAACGCTCACCCTTACCATTTTTATCCCAATGCGCTCGCACACTATCTGCCAAAGCCCGAATATAGCCCGCATCATCGTGGTAGCCATCCACCATTCGCAAGGCTGGTACACGTCGCCATGTTTTTAACACATCCGCTACTACATCAAAGGTTGAGGCGGTCGTTGTCGCTGAATATTGCGGGTACAATGGCAATACCAAAAGCTTGCTACAGCCTTTATCTTTTAATGATTGCAAAGCTGATTTTACGGATGGATTACCATAACGCATTGCCAACTCCACCACCACATCATCGCCATATTTATCAGCTAATTTTACAGCAATCGCCTTTTCTTGCGCGCGACTAATCGCCATCAAAGGCGAACCATCTGTTGTCCATACTTTTTGATATGCTGCGGCTGATTTTTTCGGGCGAATATTCAAAATAACACCATTTAGCACCAACCACCACAATAGGCGCGGTTGCTCCACCACACGCGGATCCCAAAGAAATTCTTTTAGATAGCGTTTTACAGCCGCAGGCGTCGCCGCATCAGGTGTGCCCAAATTGCTTAATAACACCCCTACTTTATCATGTGTCTTAGCTGGATGTTTCTGTTGAGATGTTTCTGTCATCATTCGCCCCTTACCATAGCGCGCAGCATAGCTGCATAATAAGTAACATATAACCCTTAAAAACGACTATAATCAAGATTATGGAAAGCCATTGGAATTTAATCATGCAGGCGGTCACCGCACTGAGCATTGGTTTGCTTGTTGGGCTAGAGCGTGAATATGGTCAACGCAAAATCAATGGTCAAAGCAAACACATCGAAGCCGCTGGCATTCGCACCTTTACCATGGTCGCATTATTGGGCAACCTTATGACGTGGTTACCAACCCCACTACACTTATGGATGCCCGCTTTGGGCATTACTTTTGTAGCAATGATGGCTGTTTTTTCCTACCAACGTACCAACGATAGTGATAGAGGTTTTACATCAGAAGCAGCACTCGTAGTCACCTGTATTCTCGGCACGTTAACAGGTTATGGTATGGGGCTTCCTGCCAGTATGATTGCTATTACCATGGTTGCATTACTGCATTTTAAAAAATGGCTACACCATTTCTCACATTCTCTATCCAAGATTGATATCCGACAGGCTTTATTATTCCTTGTACTTACCGTTATTATTCTACCCGTTCTACCTAACCAAACATTCGGCCCTTATGATTCACTAAACCCTTACCGTATCTGGTTGATGGTGGTGCTTATTTCAGGTTTGGGCTTTGCTGCTTATGCCGCAATAAAAGTATTGGGACAGCGTTCGGGATTAATACTAACAGGCTTATTGGGAGGTCTTGCATCGAGTACAGCAGCCACCTTGGCAATGTCTCGTCTCAGCCAAAAAAGTCCCGAACTACAAAGCTCGGCGACATTGGCAACCCTACTAGCCTGCACCACCATGTTTCCACGCGTATTACTTTTAACCCTTATCTTTAGCCCTGAACTCACTTGGGCTTTAACCCCTAGCATCACCATCATCGTGTTGTTAGCCATGGCTGTCAGTACATGTTTATGGCATCAATCTCGTCAACATCAAAAGGGCACGCAACAACTCTACCACCCCCCAAAAAAACCATTATCCCTACGCATCGCTCTAGCATTTGGTTTGTTTTATGCGCTGGTCGTATTATTCAGTCATATGGCACTGGCTCATTTCGGGCAACAAGGCCTGCTTACCGTCGCAGGGTTTTCAGGACTTAGCGATGTTGATGCTATTACCCTATCACTCGCCGAACTCAATCAGCAGCATGCTTCCACCCATTTAGCGGCACAAGGTATTCTACTTGCCTGTGCTGCCAATTCGATGGTAAAACTTGGTATCGCTTTGAGCTTTTCTCCCAAAACTACCTATCGCTGGCTTATATCAGGGCTGCTTCCCATGATTGTATTACCCTTGGCATCAATTTACTTTCTATAAATAACATATTCACATAGATAATTTGAAATTTATGCTGAATTTTAACTAAATATCATTCTTATTCAACAATCTAACATTTATGATGCCATAAAAGAGTCATTTCAGGTATTTAGACTCTCCTCAGAAACATTCAACTCATTGATATATTGAGTAAAAATGTTGTTTCATGTATCATAAAGTGCATATAAACAGGTTATAACCTTCCAAAAGGCTTGCACATGATCCGAGAAAAGAGTT
>CAYPXU010000037.1:0-12685 GCA_964414875.1 uncultured Zetaproteobacteria bacterium
CTGTTTGACGCCCATAAACCCAATTTTATGATGGGTGCTGAATAGTTACAAAAAAGCTTTCAAAAGTTTCTCAACGGCTTGCTGGCAATGATAAACACCTGTATCCCGAATAGCATGATGATGATTTAATAATAAAATAGCTGACTTCAAATCACTTTCTGCTTTTAATAGCCACTGTTTCATTTCAATGCGTGTCGCATTATCCATAAAGTAGTCGTCCTTTCTCTAACACTTTTTTGGTTAATGAAGACACAACATCTGCACTGGATTCCACTTCCAAACGTGTTTTCACAATAACATCAATAGGCACAGCTACATCTCTTAAACAACGATAGACTTCCCTTGCACGTCGATACCCGGGTTGCGAAGATTCTTTCACAATCACAAACAGATCAATATCACTATCCTTATCAGGAACACCCCAAGCGCGTGAACCAAAAAGAAATATTTGCTCTGGATGTACGCCTCGCACAACTGATTGAGTAATCGTATGTAACAATTCTTTTGTTATTTTTTGCATATCTGACTTATGCTTCATAAAGCACTCGCCCCTCTTTCATAATGCTTGTAATAAAAGCATTTGGAACGGTTCTCCATTCTGCAATTTCTTCTGGAGACCAAACCACAATATCTTTGGCAATACATAATCCAGCCACAGCCTTCCTATAAGGTGCAGCCCTTTTATAACGCGGCAAATCTGAACGCTCTACAAGCAACAAATCAATATCACTATCATCTTTTGCATCTCCACGCGCATAGGAACCAAAAAGCACTATTTTTTCAGGAGAGCCAACTTGCCTTATTTTTGCAATCATTTTATCAACTATCGATTCTAGCTCATCATTTTTATAAAACATCAGCAAACCCCCGCCTAGTCTTTTGAAACCAAGCAAACCCCAGCCAAGCCACAATCAAACTCACAACGAAATAAATCCCCAAGCCTTCCCAACTAGGCATATGCCCCCAAAGCAAGGCTTCTCTTGATTGCTCAATGATAAATGTCAACGGATTTAAATAAAAGAAGACGCGATAAGATTCAGGGAATGCTGTAGCTGGATAGAATATAGGGCTTAAAAACATCATTGCCATCACCACAATACCAATACCTTGCCCAATATCACGAATATATGTTCCCAACGAAGCAAGAACCCATGAAATACCCATGGTTAATAACAATAGTGGCAACACAATGATTGGAAAGAACACAATCGTCCAATGTAAGCTTCCACTCAATGCCAGCATAAACCCAAGCAAAACAACGATGCTAATCACCGCATGAAACAAACTAGAACCCATCGCTATCCACGGCAATATATCCAAAGGAAACACTACTTTTTTCACATAATTCACATTACTAAGAATCAATGTAGGTGCTCGCGATACACATTCGGAAAACAAAGAATACACAATTAAACCAGCAAACAAAATCCCCGCAAATTCAAGATTATTGGTGATACCAGGCCAGCGAGCTTTAAAAATCATACTGAATACAAAGGTATAAACGGTTAACATCAAAATCGGATTAAAAAATGACCATAACAGACCTAAAGCAGAGCCTTTATAACGACCAATCACTTCACGCTTACTCATTTGATAAATAAGCGATCGATTCTTTATGAGGCTTTGAAGCATTGCTATTGGTGACGTAGAAAAATTTTGCATTATGTATTTAAATACCACTCAACGGTTTTTCGAATACCTGTTTCAAATGTTTCGGCGGGTTGCCAGTCAAGTACATCATTCACCTTGCTTACATCAATCGCATCGCGCCAATCATGTCCAGCCCGATCTTCTACAAATTGAATAAAGTCACCGTGAGAGGTTAGACAGGAACCAAAGGAGAGGAAAGGAACAGGCTTATCCATAAACATGGTAAACGTTGATGTTAGATTATTCATCATCAACGACTCCAAATAAACCCATCATAACTTGGCTAAATAGCAAAAAATCACCCAGTCTATCATTTAAAATAGCGCGTAAAACCACCATATCTAATTGCCTATAATTATGAACAGCTATATTCCGAAAGCCAACCATTGCCTGCATGCGACCAGCAAGTTCTTTGTCAAGAAAGCCCGCCTCAAACATCATCACAAACGCATCCCTGCTTTGTTGAGGAACACCAAGCTTGCGCAACCTTACCACATGCATTGCCACATCAATGGATGCCTCACATGCCCGTTGAAGATTCAGGATAATTGAATCTTGACGTGTATAATCTGTCTCCAATTCTGCCTCATGCCCAATATATTCTTCATCAATACGCTTCAAACACCGCTCAATGGCTGCAACTTTATTTATAAGCACATTATCCATAAACAGAGCCTCGCAACTGAATATCCTTCAAAATACCCGCACGCTCCTCATTCAGTCTCGCATAATCAGAAAATACAAAATCTTCAAAAATCGTACAAGCCTCATCATCCGTGCAAATGAGTCGTTGCCCTTCTGTAATGACCTGCATACGCATCACTGCAGATGCTGAACGCAAATCTATCAAATCAACATCCATTCCAGCATCTCTCGCTAGTGCTTGAGCCAATAGCCAAACATCCATGACGGGCAAGGTTGTGCAACTCAATACTGCCAAGTCAATATCGCTGCCCAGCCTTGTCATGCCTTTAGCCGTAGAACCAAAGACATATACCCCCTCAACATCTGGAAATTTTCCCTGAATGCTCTTAGCCATATGCTGCAATACTGACGGTTCTATCATAAAGACATATTACGCTGCATGGCTGCCAAATACCACTGAACTGTTTTGCGAATGCCTGTCTCAAAGGTTTCGTCAGGTTGCCAGTTGAGCTTGTCGTTCATTTTTCTTGCATCAATGGCATAACGCCAATCATGACCTGCTCTATCTTGCACAAAAGCAATCAATTTTTCGTGTGGTGCATGTTCTGGTTTATATTCATCCATGAGTTCACAAATCAGCTTGCAAATATCAATGTTTGCCCACTCATTGATACCACCAATATTATACACTTCGCCAAGCGTACCACGGCGAACCACAGTATCAATGCCTGAACAATGGTCTGTCACATACAGCCAATCGCGGATATTTGAACCATCGCCATAGACGGGAATAGGCTCTTGCTCCAAGCATTTGCGAATCACGGTGGGGATAAACTTTTCACTGTGTTGATAAGGACCATAATTGTTGGAGCAATTGGTGGTCGTTACAGGCATATTATAGGTATGAAAATAAGCTCGCACCAAATGATCAGAGCCAGCTTTAGATGCTGAATACGGCGAGTTGGGCGCATAGGGTGTGGTCTCGCTAAAGGCTGGATCTTCTGCGCTTAATGTTCCATACACCTCATCGGTTGAAATATGATGGAAGCGGCAGCTTTCTTTGCCCCAGTTCTTTTCACCTTGCCAATATTGCCTTGCCGAATCAAGTAAGGTAAATGTGCCCATGACATTGGTCTTTACAAAAATTTCAGGTCCTGAAATCGAATTATCTACATGCGATTCCGCCGCAAAATGAACCACTGTATCAATGTCATGCTCGCGCATGAGTTTATCAATCAGTTCGCGGTCACAAATATCACCTTGTACAAAGGTATGACGACTTTCATCTGGCAACCCCCTTAAATTATCCAACGAGCCCGCATAAGTCAGCGCATCCAAATTGATGATATTCACATCATCATACGTCGCCAACATAAAATGCACATAGTTACAGCCAATAAAACCTGCGCCGCCTGTAACCAAAATATGCTTAGGGTTAAATTCACTCATTTGACCAATCCTTTATTATCCATATACACATATATAGACTCTTGAATATGCAATATCTCCTGAAACACTTGCAACGCCAACTGCACCCCTTCAATCAACTCATCGCGGTTATCAGGATATTCATATGTTAACACATTTCTTAGGTTTCGATAATCCATCCATTGCATCGCACTCGGAATCAACCTTAGCTTTTCCAGCTTATCCAATACATCCAGCATACTCATGGAAGACTCATATTCAGCCAATGCGTCCAATACTTCCCTGAATAGTTTGTTTCCCATCAAGTCTTGAATCTTGATAAACCTGAAAATAAAACTATCAATCACCTTGACCTTATCAAAATCATCCAATGCCGCTGCATTCAAATCATCTGAAAAAGAAATGACTTCTGCATACGCTTGCTTGGCGCGATGGATATGCAGTGCCAATGTTTGAAATGTTTCCACCATCATAATTGCACGCCTTCTGACTTTGCGGTGGCATGAATAGGTTTCTCTGGATCTGCATCTGTTTTTATAAGCAAGTCCACCTTCCTCAAGCCCATAGACTTTTGAATTTCACTCATTAAAGACAACTTTCTGGGTAAATCACAGGCTTTTGCTACTTCCACATACAAATCCACATCCCCACCGCGTTTGGCATCATCCACTCTTGAGCCAAAAAGCCAAACTTTACTACCTTCACCCACGGTATTTTGAACCAACTGACGAATCTTGGATGCCTGCTCTTGACTAATTCGCATCAGAAAGTTCCTTGATGACCTCGGACAATGACTCACGCCAAGACTTTAATGTTACATCAAAGGTTCTCTCTAACTTTTCACAATTCAATGCAGAATTAGCAGGTCGCCTAGTTAGTGTCGGATAATCTTTGCTTGCAATTGCATTAAGATTTTGAATTTTTAGGGATATGCCCTGATGTTTAGCCTCATCAAAAACACTTTGGGCAAAGCCATGCCATGAAACAACATCAGGCTGCGCCAAGTGGTATGTTCCCCAAGCTTGTTTCTTGCTTGTCACCACCCCATAAATAATTCGTGCAATTTCTCTTGCCGATGTCGGTTTACCAAGCTGATCAATCACCACACCAAGATTTTCTCGCTCGGCAGCTAACCTAAGCATGGTTTTGACAAAATTATTGCCGTGTGCTGAAAACACCCAACTGGTTCGGAAAATATAAAGTTGTGAGCAATATTTTTGAGCAAACACTTCACCTTCCAGCTTACTCTTACCATAAACACCCAAAGGACTCACCGCATTATCTTCCGTGTACGCCCCTTGTTTGCTGCCATCAAAGACATAATCGGTGGAAATATGCAGCAAAGGAATACCCGCTTGTTCACAAGCTTGAGCCAAATAGCTGACTGCCGTTGCATTCACAGCAAAGGCAGCATCTTTATCGTCTTCGGCTTTATCCACAGCCGTATAAGCCGCAGCATTGATAACAACATCAGGTTTCTGATTTGCAATATAAGATTGCACTGCCACTTGCTCAGTAATATCCAGTGTATCATGATTCGTACCTATGGCTTCAACACCATAAGACTTCGCCAAGCCCATCAATTCAGTGCCAACTTGACCATGACAGCCTGTAATCAATGCTTTCATTTAATACCTCGGCAGCAAATTATGGGGAATATCGTTCAAACATGCAGAAACCTTGTCTTTATCCGAAAGAAGAGGTGCATCCAATTGCCAATCAATACCCAAAGCTGGGTCATTCCACAACAAGCCACCTTCATCTTCAGGGTGGTAATAATCGGTACATTTATACATAAAATCTGCCGTGTCTGACAATACACAAAAACCGTGGGCAAACTTCGGCGGAATCCAAAGTTGATAATGGTTTTCTTCACTCAACACACAACCATACCATTGTCCAAAGGTGGGCGAGCCGACACGAATATCCACAGCCACATCAAACACAGAACCAGTTGCCACCTGCACTAATTTGCCTTGCGGGTTGTTAATTTGATAGTGCAGTCCACGCAACACACCCTTGCTTGAACGTGAATGATTGTCCTGCACAAAATCAACATCAGGAAAGCCTGCATCCATATAGCGTTCTTTATTGTAGATTTCTAAGAAGAAACCTCGTGCATCACCAAACACCTTAGGCTTGATAAGAAGCACCTCTGGAATCGCCGTTTTAATAATCTGCATTATTAACCTTCTTTCAAACGGCTCAATAAATACTTGCCATAACCATTTTTCTTTAACGGATCTGCCAATGCCGCTAACTGCCCATCGTCAATATAATTCATTTCCCAAGAAATCTCCTCAGGACAAGCAATTTTAAGTCCTTGGCGTTTTTCAAGAATTTCCACAAATTTCGCGGCTTCCAACAGCGAATCATGGGTTCCTGTATCCAACCATGCAGCTCCGCGCCCAAGACATTCAACACGAAGCTCCCCTGATTCCAAGTATTCTCGGTTTATGTCGGTAATTTCCAACTCTCCACGCGCAGATGGTTTCATATTCGCTGCAATATCAACCACTTTATTGTCATAAAAATACAAGCCAGTCACGGCATAGTTTGATTTAGGAGCACTAGGTTTTTCTTCAATCGACAACGCTTTGCCATTACCATCAAAATCCACCACGCCATAGCGCTCTGGATCAGTCACATGATAAGCAAACACCGTTGCGCCATGCTCATAGCTCGCTGCTTTTCGCAACTGTGCAACCAAACCATGTCCATAAAAAATATTATCTCCCAAAATCAGGCAACAACTATCACCTCCGATAAAGCCCTTTCCAATCGTAAACGCTTGTGCCAAACCATCAGGCTTGGGCTGTTCTGCATAAGAAAGCTGAATTCCCCATTGCGAGCCATCACCAAGTAAATGCTTAAAATGTGGTAAATCATGTGGTGTTGAGATCAAAAGAATTTCACGAATACCTGCCAGCATCAATGTTGAAAGTGGGTAATAAATCATTGGCTTATCGTACACTGGCATCAGCTGTTTGCTTACTGCCAAGGTTAGTGGGTGTAAGCGTGTGCCCGAGCCGCCAGCCAAAATAATGCCTTTCATAAATACGTCACACTGAAAAGGGTTGTAACTCCCATAACTCCCATAAGCAATCTAAGGGATCAGCTTGTTCGATCAAGATCAAAATGAGATTGCGAGGAACTATAGCCTCAAACACATAACGATTCAAATTTCAGCCTTTTCCAATACAGAATGCGTCTGAAATAAGTTGAGTCTGCCATGCTAAGGAGATGCTGGTAGAAATGAGAGAAGATAAAATAGAAACATTGGGTTCATCCGGCAAACGCGTCCTCTCTGCCTACTGCATTCAAAATATAGGCGTGAACAACAAGTCATAGCAGCTCATTCCAGCAATATTTCTCAATACCCGTTAAGCAAATTCAGGTAAAATATTGGCATCAAATACAGGACCATCAACGCAGACTCTGCGATATTTCTCTTCACCGTCTTCAAACGTTTTTACTACACAACCTGCGCACCCACCAATCGCACAAGCCATATGCTCTTCAAGTGATAATTGGGTTGGAATATTCAACTCACGCCCCAACTTCGCTACTGCATGCAGCATCGGATGCGGACCACATGATAAAAGCACGCAGTTTTCGCGTTCTTTTTCATTCAAGGCTAGTAAATAATCACGCGCCAAATTCGGCACATGACCTTCATAACAGCCATACAAACCTGCATTGGATGCCAAGCGACACGGAATATTGCGCTCTTCCAAAGAAGTAATGGTTAATGTCGTATTTCCTGTAATGCCTGGCAACATAAATGTTGATGGTTTCAACGCAAAAGGAAACGCAACTTCTGAGCCTGCAAACACCACAGGCTTGCCACCACGAGTTATCAAATCATCGGCAGCAAACACCATCGGAGGAATGCCCACACCACCGCCAATCAGAACATAACGCTTGGATATATCTGACAAATCAAACGGCTTGCCAATCGGCCCAAGCATCGCAAGCTCTTCACCTGCCTTACGTTCACCCAATTGCTGCGTGCCTTCACCAATCATTTTATAAAGCAAATCAATGGTACCTTTTTCAGGGTTGGTAAGCATAATCGAGATAGGTCGGCGCAATGCTTTGGCTTGTGAAACGCGAATATGCACAAACTGACCAGGCTTGGCATCACGCGCAGTTTTCGGTGCATGCAAACGCATGACGCATTGCTCACCTTTATGATGAATGTTCGCCAATACTTTGGCTTGTTCTTCAAAAATTATATTTCTATTTGATTCAGCCATGGACTTCACCTTTTTCAAATACCACGCGCCCATCTTTAAGCGTATATTGCACTTGCCCAGTCATTTTTCTGCCATGCCAAGGTGTATTTCGACCTTTGGATAGGAGTTTTTCACGATCCAATGTCCATGTTTTTGTTGGATCAAAGATACAAATATCAGCGGCATGTCCTGTTGATAAGGAGCCTTCAGGAAGGTGAAGTAATTTCGCAGGATTAGAGGTCATCTTAGCAATTAAATCAGACATAGAAAGTACGCCTTCCCGCTCCAAATCCAGTGAAATCGGCAACATCGTTTCAAGCCCAACAATGCCAAAGGCAGCGCACGATAACCCACAGCGTTTATCATCTTCATGGTGCGGTGCATGGTCAGTGGCAATGACTGTAATCGTGCCATCTCTTAAACCTTCAATTACTGCCAAGCGATCTTCTTCTGTACGCAATGGCGGACTCATTTTGGCATCGGCATTGAAATTTAGCACTTCATTTTCGGTCAATGCAAAATGATGCGGCGCAGCTTCTGTGGTGACTTTCAAACCTTCTTTTTGAGCCAAACGCACTTGTTCCACGGCTCCTTTGGAAGAAATATGTGCCACGTGATAACGTGCGCCCACACGCCGCGTTAGCATAATATCACGCGCAATCATGCTATCTTCACCTTCGACTGGCATGCCCGCGATACCAAGTTGCGTGGAAACCCAGCCTTCATTGATTGCGCCGCCTTCGGTGAGTTGTTTCTCTTCTGCATGCTGAATAATCAAATAACCAAAGCTCGATGAATACTCCAAAGCTTTACGCATCACGCCTGCATGCCAAATAGGTTTGCCATCATCCGAAAATGCCACTGCGCCAGAGCGTGAAAGCTCGCGCATTTCAGTCAGCTCTTTTCCCTTTAAATTACGACTCACTGCACCAATGGGATGCAGGTTGCACAAACCAATTTCTTTGGCCTTGTTAATCACCTGCAAAACAATACCCGCATGATCAATACACGGTTCCGTATTCGGCATCGTGCAAATACTGGTAACCCCACCCGCAATGGCAGCACGCGAGCCAGACTCAATATCTTCTTTCCACTCTTCGCCTGGTTCACGCAAATGCACATGCATATCAATTAAACCAGGGCATACAATCAAGCCTGAGGCATCAATGGTCTGTGTCGCCTCACCATAAAACATGCCAACCCCTACTACTTTTCCATGTTCAATCCATACATCACATACTTCATCAATACTATTTTCAGGATCAATCACGCGACCGTTTGCAATCAAAATGTCAGTCATATTTACTCCTTTAGCAGTGCACTCCACTAACCTTTAATCATTCCACTATATGGGAACGCCTATTTTGAGTTTGCCTCAACTGCTTGGCACTGCACCTTGCGTGTAGGCACCAGCTTTCATTTTTAAGCCCATATACCCCAAGTTTCCCAACCTTCTAGCAAATCAAAATCAGTTAAACTTATTGTATTACAACGAATATCTGGAAATTCATTCATGAGTAATGAAAAGCATTTTCCCCAACTTGAATTTGGGCAAATTACCAAAAGAAGCTTCTGCATGATACAAAAATATAAAAATACTCTTTCTGTTCTAAGTTTAGAAAGTTGAAGCCCCTCTTTCAAAGGGCTTGCATGCTCTAAGATATTGCCACTCCACAAAAGCCTATGATACACAGATAGAAGTACATGCGAAGGCAACTTTATCCCTGTCCAAGGAGAGCCGAAACATCCGCTTTCAAAAGGATAAAGCGCAGTAATACACGCCCTTTTGAAACCTGCAAGGGGAGGAAACGAGAGATTGCTAGCCCCCCTTCTTTGATTCTTTCTTGAGAAAACAAGAAAGAATGAATAACAATAACCACTAAGCCTGTAATAGCCTACTGTTCTTCAGATCCTTTCCAAGATTTATCATCTCCCATCTACAACCACAATATTTACTCCACCTCTGATGATATGAAATGCTTTTTCATATCGTGTCGTTTATACATCAATACTTTCCAATAGCTGTTCAAGAAACTCAGCTAATTCAGCAGACATGATTGAAAAATCAGCATCAAATTGCGCCACATCATCCCCTCCCGCATCATACCCTTCTATAAGCTCTGTATTATAATGAAGCCGATGCACAGAAAGATCATCATGTAATACAAATGAGATTCTATCCTGCCAGTTCATCGCCAAACGATGTACCAGCTTACCTTTGCTAATATGAGCTTGAATTTCTTGTGATGCAAGCTCTACATGCTTACAGCGAATAATACTTTCAAATTCACCCGAAGAGCGTAGTTCAACTTCATCTTCAAGCTCAAAACCACCTAGAATGGGCTCGTTGTTTACAAGCCACTGTGTCATCACCGTCTCTGGTGACATGTTTGTTTGTGGCAATACAACATTCAGCGAGCCTAATGATTTACGAAGTAGCTCAATAAGTTCCTCTGCTTTTTTTGCTCCCGATGCATTTACAATAAGCCATCCATGCTTAGAATCGATATAGGCATAGGTATGATTTGTTCTCACAAAAGCTCTTGGCAACAGCTCTTGAACAATCATATCTTTTATATCTATCTTCTCTTTGCGACTAACGGGTCGCCCTTGTTCCTGCTCAACTAGAAAAGTTTTTTCAGCCATACGTTCACGAACAAGTGAAGCAGGAAGGATTTTATCCTCCCTACGTAAACAAACCATAAATTTACCATCAGTCTCATGTACTAGCATTTGGCCATTCAGCCCCAAAGGCTCTGACCATCCTTCACATGATAGCTCCAATGCTCCACAACTCCGTGCACGCTTTTTTTCCAAAGCTTCATTGAGTTGTGCGCTTGTTTTATCGAATGTGTCCTCAAAACGATAAAAATGAATATTTTTAAAAAACATATGTACTTTCCTTACCTTAAACCGCGAATTCAAGTCTTTAGTATAACTTTGATAAACCTTTGAAAGAGCAACGCTATCAGATTGCTGTACTCAAGAAAGAAGGTCATGTTTAAGTTGAAATAGCACAACTGGTTGGTCTAGATAAATCTATCATAAGCAGGGAATGAAAGCGTAACCATGGTTTGCGTGATTATCGCGCCAAACAAGACCATCGCCTTAGAGCGCGCAGGCAGGAGAAAGTAAAAAGCATCACCTCGCCAAAGCAGTAGCAGCGCATTGAATCTTTGTTGAAAATGGAATACTCACCCGAAGAAGTTGGCGCACATTTGTGCTTAGAAGGCGGTCATTTTGTCAGCCCTAAATGGATTTACCAACACCTTGATAAGATAAGGAAAACGATGGTGATTTGCATGCCTTTCTACGCTGCCAAAAGAAGCACAAGTTTTTGGCTGTGACTAGAGCTTACTGATAATGATATAAGCCATCGTATTTTGAGTTCTGTGATGGTAATGGCACTATACGCGGCATGTTAATATTTACGTGTATCTTTCTTACCGCTTTATTGCTTTCTACCGCCATTGATTTTTACTTAGATCAACGACATATACGCTCAGTTTTGACGCATCGAGCAGTTGTGCCAGAACGTTTTGCCGATGCTATTTCTCTCGAATCGCATCAAAAGGCAGCCGATTATACCATGGCTAAAATGAAGCTTGGCACATGGAGTGGCCTGTATGGTTTGGGGCTATTACTGTTTTGGACGCTGGGTGGCGGGCTGGATATGCTCGATCAATGGCTACGGGCTTGGCAATGGTCAGCTCTCACAACAGGCGTGGTATTGTTGATTGTCTTTTCACTAATTGGAAGTTTGTTGGAGTTACCATTTTCACTTTATTCCACCTTTAAGATCGAACAAAAGTTCGGCTTTAATAAAATGACTATGGGCTTATATGTATCAGACATGTTGAAGCAAGGTGCTTTGATGATAGCCATTGGTGCGCCATTGATTTGGGTGATTTTATGGTTGATGGCTTCAGCCGGTGAGATGTGGTGGTTATGGGCTTGGGGTGTGTGGACGGGTTTTTCTATATTGATGATGTGGGCTTACCCGACCTTTATTGCGCCGCTCTTTAATAAATTTGAACCTATGGAAGATGGTGAATTAAAAACTGCTATTGAAGGGCTGCTAAAGCGTTGTGGTTTTGAAAGCGATGGGCTATTCCAAATGGATGGTTCCAAACGTTCGAGCCATGGTAATGCCTATTTTTCAGGCTTTGGTAAGTCCAAGCGCATTGTGTTTTTTGATACTTTATTGGAACAACTTAGTACCAATGAAACCTTGGCTGTGTTGGCACATGAACTGGGGCACTTTAAGCGCAATCATATTAAAAAACGTATGATTTTGATGTTTGCTATGTCCTTAGCTGGCTTTGCCATATTGGGCTGGTTGGCAGGGCAAGATTGGTTTTATGCAGGTTTGGGCGTATCGCAGGCATCGGATTATATGCTGTTGATTTTGTTTATGCTTGCCATGCCAGTGTTTACCTTTGCAATATCTCCGTTGATGAGTATGTATTCGCGTAAACACGAGTTTGAAGCTGATGACTATGCGAAGGAACATGCTAATGCCGAAGATTTGATTTCTGCTTTGGTGAAAATGTATGACGATAATGCTGCCACGCTTACACCTGATTCGCTCTATTCTGCGTGGCATGATTCGCATCCGCCAGCACCTGTGCGTGTAGCGCATTTAGAGCAAGGTCATGCATCTTAATAGCTGATGTTACGCACCCCAAGGGTTGATCTGCTATTATTCGGCAATGAAACAAACA
>CAYPXU010000038.1:0-12474 GCA_964414875.1 uncultured Zetaproteobacteria bacterium
GTTGTATTTTGAGCCTGTGACAGCAAAGTGTCTGGCTCCAGCTTCCCTCAAGCTCGTCGTTGTGTAGTGAGCAATAGTCTTGCTATTACTTGCATCCACGCCTAAATTTTGAATGCTCTGAAGCACAATCTGTTTATTCAGCGCTTCCCTAATACTTCTGTGTCAAATGCTGGTTGCTTGATGCGGTTGTTTAGTGGAACTTGGATTTTGTTGATAATAATGAGCTTTATGTCAACGTCTGTCAGTGGTTGTGCAGCCTAACCACAATCTTGATTTGCTTTATTATTTTTGCCTTTATTGTCTTGATGCTGCAAGTGAATCTGAAAGTGTTTGGCGGAGTATATGATACAGTGATGGTATTGAATTTTAAGGAATCGTTGACGAATGCTGGCAAGCATTGGGATATGAGTGCGGTGATGAAGGCACAGGGGAAATTAACTTACCTGCCGCATACTTTGGAATTACTGTTTGTGCTTTTGTTGGCATGGGTGGTGTCGGGCTGGTGGATAGCTGAAGATATTGATGGTCGTGGTATTGCATATGAGCCTATGCATTTAGAGGAGAAACTGCCTTCTAATGTGAAGCCGCTTATGCATGTCGCATTGTTTGGTGCTGAGCAGAAGGGGCGGGTGGTTACGAAGAAAATGGTGGTTGCCCCTGTGGTTGAGAGCCGTTTGAATATGCAGCTGTTGGGCACAGTCGTGGCGGCGGAGCGCTCTGCGGCTGTGGTATTGTTGCAAGGATCACGTAAGCAGCAGGTGTTTTTTATTGGCGAAATGATACAGCCTGGTGTTGTGTTGGACGGGGTTGAAGTGGCTGCGATTATTGTGAATCATGATGGTAAGGCGGAGCGGATTGCTTTGCAGAAAAGCAATGTAGGTAGCGTGGTAAATTCATCTTCAACGACACGCCAAGGTGCGTCTTTGGAAAGAGTGTTGCAGCGTTCGCATTTGCAAAAAGAGATGCGAGATCTTCCGCGATTATTTTCTCAGGCGCGGGGTGTGCCGCATTTGAATCAAGGGCGCGTGGATGGTTTTATGGTGACAGCAATTGTACCCGGTTCGTTGTAGCAGCGAGTTGGTCTAAAAAACGGTGATATTATGCGCAAGGTCAATGGTCAAGTTGTGACCAGTGTCTTTCAGGCAATGCAGATGCATCAGGGCTTGCAAAACGCGTCTTCGATTGATTTGGAGTTGTTGCACAATGGTGCTATTGTACCCATTCATTATGAAATTAAGTGATTAACAGGAAAAAAAATGTGTTTTAAATCGATAAAAGCTGGAATGCTTCTAGCATTACTATGCTGCGTGCCGAATGTGTATGCTGCTGATGTGACAATGAATTTTAAGAATGCAGATATTCGAGCATTTATTGAGTTTGCAGCGGGTTTTACAGGTAAGAATTTTTTAGTGGATAATCGGGTGAAGGGTCAAGTGACGATTATTTCACCAACCCCCATGAATGAAAAAGAGGCGTACAAAGTGTTTTTGTCGGTGTTGGAGGTGAATGGTTTTGCGACGGTAGAATCAGGAAGCGTTAGCAAAATTGTGCCGCGTGCTGAAAGCAAACAAAAGGCTGTGCCAGTACATGGTGGTCAGGCTGAAAATGATGATACGATGGTAACGCAGGTATTACGCTTGAAATATGCAGATTCTCAGCAGTTGGTGGGGGTGATTCGTCCGTTGATTTCGCCCAACAGCCATTTGGTGGCTTATCCGCGTGGTAATATGCTTTTGCTAACGGATTCATCGAGTAATGTTCGGCGAATTCAAAAGATTTTAACGCTTCTGGATCGAAAAGATACGGTAGGTGTCAAAATATTTGTTTTGCAACATGCTTCGGCAGATAAGTTGGTAACGGTATTGAGCAAGTTATACCCTGCTCCTCCCAACTCCCCATCTGGCGTTAAGGCAATTGCCCATCAACCAGGGAATATATTGGTTGTGGTGGCTGCCCCGCAAGTCGTGAATGAAGTTGCGAGTCTTGTAGAAAGGTTAGATATTGCGCCAGAATCTGATAGCGGGCGTTTGCAAGTGCGATATCTAAAACATGCAAATGCTGAAAATGTTGCCAAAGTAATCAATGAATTGGTCAGTGCTCAGACAGCTTCAGGCGGTAAACCAACACAACAAAAAAACTTGTTTTTAGGGGCTGTAAAAGTGGTGGCGGACCCTGCGACCAATGCAGTTTTAATGACCGCTGACCCTGTTGATATTGCCTCAGTAAATCATATTATTGATAAGTTGGATGTGCGCCGCAGGCAAGTGTTGATTGAAGCTTTGATTGTTGAAGTGTCAGCCAATACCGCACAGCAATTTGGCATGGAGTGGAATGCACTTAGTAATCCTACTCAGGCTGGCAGAACCCCTTTTGGTGGTACATCTTTTAGCAACCAAGCAGGTAGTAATATTAATACCGTGGCTACGAATCCTTTTGCTGGTGGAGGGGGAGGTTTGGTTGCCGGAGTTTCGGGGGGGACAATAACATTTGGGGGTGTGCAGGTATTGCAATTGGGTGCTTTGGTGCGCGCTTTGGAAGCTCAAGCTGATACCAATGTATTGTCTACGCCGAACTTATTAACTATGGATAATGAGGAAGCTGAAATTGTTGTGGGGCAGAATGTACCTTTTATTACAGGTAAGAGTGCATCAACGGGTGCTGCAAATCCGAATCCTTTTCAAACCATTCAACGTAAGGATATTGGTTTAACCTTGCGTGTAAAACCTCAAATTTCAGAGGGTGATGTTGTGCGTTTGCAGATATATCAGGAAATATCCAGTATTGCTACCAATGTAGGTGTTCAAGGTTCCGATTTAATTACCAATAAACGTTCGATTAAAACTGTGGTACTGGCTAATAATGGGCAAATGATTGTGCTGGGTGGTTTGATGCGGGATGACAGTAGCATCAGTGTGCAAGGTGTGCCATGCCTTGCAAGAATGCCACTTTTGGGTGAAGCCTTCAAATTTACGGAAAATGGGAGGCGTAAAACCAATCTTATGGTATTCCTGAAGCCTCATATTATTAAGACTTCGAATCAGATTGAGGCAATAACCAATCAAAAATATAATGATATTAGGGCATTGTATGAGCGTCCTGTAGAAGGTGGGACGATTCTATTTCCGCAAGCAGCGAAGCGTATGCCCGATACTTTGCAACCACATTTGAAGTCGGATGGTACGATCTTGGAACCTGAAAGAGGTTCGAACGATGCCGTAGGTGAGCCTAAGGTTGAGGAATAAGAGCTGTGCATAAGCTTAGCCGTTTAACGCATGAACAAGTGGATGTAGAGCGTGTCTTAATGTTTTCTTTGCCTGTGTTGCGGCAAGGTCCTTTGTTGCCTTTGTTGCCATTTGATGATTTTACTTGCCCGATTGCTGTATCGGATGATGTGGCGGAATGGCCTTGGCAACTGTTGGATGATTGTCGGCGTATATTTGCTTGTGAAGTGCAGGCTGTACAGGTGCCGAAAGATGTGATTTTGACCAGTCTTAATCAGGTTTTTGATATGTCTTCGGCATCGGCTGAGCAGATGTTGGAGGATTTATCAGAAAGTGATGAATTATCCAAAGAAATCGAAGAAATTGGCGATTTATTAGAGTCAGAAGATGATGCGCCCGTGATTCGCTTGGTGAACACACTTATTTCACAAGCTATGAAAGATCGCGCTAGTGATATTCATATCGAACCATTTGAGAAAGAAGTCGTAGTACGTTTTCGTATTGATGGGGTGCTGCATAGCATTGTGCACCCACCCAAAAGTGTGCAAGCAGCGATGATTTCACGTATTAAAGTGATGGGTGGTTTGGACATTGCGGAAAAACGTCATCCGCAAGATGGGCGTATTGGCATTCGTATTGCAGGGCGTGATGTGGATGTGCGTGTCTCTATTTTACCAACCGCATTTGGTGAGCGGGTAGTGATGCGTTTGTTGGATCGCAGTGCTAAAGTCCTAACATTGCCTGAATTGGGGATGAGCCAAGATCAGTTTGCGAGCATGCAAGATGTGGTGAAAATGCCACATGGGATTGTGTTGGTGACGGGTCCTACTGGTTCGGGTAAAAGTACCACATTGTATGCAGCACTGATGGAAGTGGATCGTGTGAACAACAATGTTATGACCATTGAAGATCCGATTGAGTATCAGGTGCAAGGTGTGGGGCAAATGCAGGTGCAACCTAAGATTGGGCTGGATTTTGCTTCGGGTTTACGCTCTATTTTAAGGCAAGATCCTGATATTGTGATGATTGGTGAAATTCGTGATTTGGAAACAGCAGAAATTGCCATTCAAGCATCACTTACGGGGCATTTGGTGTTTGCAACCTTGCATACCAATGATGCGCTTTCAGCGGTTGTACGTTTACAAGATATGGGGGTTGAACCCTACCTTGTTGCATCATCCTTGATGATGGTGCAAGCCCAGCGTTTGGTGCGTCGATTATGCCCACATTGTAAAAAATCGCGTGCGGTACATGCTGATGAATGGCGTATTTTAGAAGTGTCGGATGATATGTCTGATGGTCGGGAGTTGTTTGATGCAGTGGGTTGTGAGCAGTGTATGCAGACTGGCTTTATAGGGCGTATTGCTATTTATGAGATGTTAAGCGTTTCTGAGGCGATGCGTAATGCTATTCATGATGGTAAAGGGCTGCCTGCTTTGCGCCGTTTGGCGAAAAAAGAGGCTATGGTGACTTTAAGACAGGATGGCGCACGCCATGTGGCTGCCGGCATGACCACGATTGAAGAGGTATTGCGTGTTTCGACAGAAGGCGTGCTGGAAATATGAGTGTATTCACTTGGCAAGCTTTGGATGCATCAGGGCGACGCAAACGTGGTGAAATTGAAAGCGATTCAGAGCGTTCGGCACGCAAACAACTCAAGCAACAGGGGTTAATTGTTCGTCAGCTTAAGCAGCAAGAAGAACATAAAAAGTCAGACTCTAACAATAAGCATCAAAGCCTGAATGGTGTGGAAACGACATTATTCCTCCAGCAATTATCTACTTTAACCTCAGCAGGCATGACATTAAGCGAGGCATTATCTGCGGTTGCGCAAGGCATGGAGGCAAAACGGGCACGGCGTGCGGTAGGCTTTGTGCGTCAGCAAGTATTGGAAGGCTCTAGTTTAGCCGATGCTTTGCGTGGTATTGGCATGGATGATGTGGTTTGCAATATGGTGGCTGCAGGTGAAGAAACGGGGCAGTTGGAAGCGGTATCCGAACGGCTTTCTGAATTGTTGGAAAATCGCCAGCAAATGAATCAAGAGTTGCTTTCAGCGATTTTGTATCCGCTTATTATTTTGTGTTTTGGCATGTTGGTCATGGTGGTCTTACTGACATGGGTTGTGCCGCAAATTGTTTCTGTATTTGAGCATACGGGTGGCGAATTACCCACATTGACGCAGTGGGTGATTGGCGCGTCAGAAATATTGCGTGAATATGGTTTGCTACTGTTGATTTCAGGGGCTGGCTTGGTGTTGGCAGCAAGCCTCGCTATGCGACGCGAATCGGTGCGGGACTGGCGTGATATATGGCTTTTACGTTTACCTGCCTTATCTACATTATTGAGTAAAATTGAGATCGCACGTTTTTCACGCACCTTGGGCATGTTGTTATCTGGCGGTGTTTCGACTTTGGTTGCCATGCATATTGCCAACCAAAGTTTTGTATTGTTACCCTTTAAACGGATGGGCGAAGAGGCACGAGAATCGTTGCGTGAGGGCGGTAATTTATCGGATGTTTTAAGGCAAGGGAATATGCCCCATTTGGCAGTGCAGTTAATCGCTGTGGGCGAGCAGAGTGGACAGTTGGATAAGATGTTATTGCGCGTAGCCAATCAGTATGAGCAAGAAATATCGCGGAATTTAAAACGCATGTTAACCGTGGTTGAGCCAGCTTTGATGTTGGTGATGGCAGTCATGGTTGGACTAATGGCAGTAGCAATTTTATTACCGATTGTTGAAATGAATAGCTTGGTACGTTGATGAGCAAGTATTGGCTTATGTTATTTTTGTTGGTTGCCCAATCCATACCAGCTTTGGCTATGCAGCCTTCGCGGCTTGTTTATCAGCAGTCGGTTTATATGGCAGCGCAAGGTCAATTATCACAATCGATTATTGCTTTACAGGCTGCCAGTGCCGTACTACCCAAAGGAGAAGTATGGCGAGATCGCATGTTGGTAGCTGCAATATTATTGCAAATGCGAGAGCAACAAAGCACTCAGCTACAGGCTCGTGAGAGCAATGATTATATCATACTGGCAAATAGATATATTGAAAAACAGCCAAAACCTCAGGTTGATACGATATGGCCAGTGGCATTGCTGGCAAGCATTCTTCCAGGAGCTGGGCATGCTTGGCAGGGGCGCTGGCGAGATGCTGGTGTGGCGGCATTATTTGTTTGGCCGCTGTTGTTATTAACTTTATGGGCAGCACGGCGAAAAATGGGGCCTGTGACCGTGTTTTTTGCACTATTAACAGCATGGTTATGGTCAGGAACCATTTTCTCGGCAATTTCACTGGCAGAACGTGGAAGCCTTGAAATGTATTTGCAGTGGTGGCAAGGGCTGTGGCAGGCATCAGCATTGCCCAGTCGCCCGTGGTGAGATAGATGGTGATGCGTTGGTATGCTATACTGGCCTTGGCGAGTTTGTTGATGGCTGGCGCATGGCAAACCATGCGTTTTCCTGTGACGAGTCCACAATCGTTTGTCATTCATTTTTATCAGCATGGCTTGGGGCATTTGGATGGGCGAAGTTGCCCTTCTTATCCTGTCTGTTCAGCTTATGCGCGCGAGGCATTTCAAAGGCATGGCTGGCTGGTTGGCTCATGGTTGGTGATGGATCGTTTGATTCATGAAGCGGATGATTTGAAAAAAAATTCAGCTATAGGGCATATGATTGTATGGCAGGGTGAGCGGCGATTATATGATCCATTATCACGCAATGATTTTTGGTTAAGTAAGGAGTAGAGAAAGCAATGAAGGTACAGAATTATCAAAACAAGGAGCGCGGTTTTTCGTTGCTCGAAATTATGGTGGTGTTGATTATTATTGGGGTGATGGCATCGATTGTTGCACCACGTTTTATTGAGCGTGCCGATGAAGCAAAGGTGGACAGCACCAAAGTGCAAATGAAAAATATTGAGCAGGCACTTAAGTTATATCGCTTACAGCATGGTAAATATCCATCATCCAGTGACGGTTTGAAATCATTGGTCAATCCAGCTAAAGGTGGTAAACGCTATTTGGATGCGCTTCCCAAAGATGCTTGGGGCTTTGATTTTATCTATTTGTCACCAGGTGTGCATGGTGATGTTGATATACTTTCGTATGGTGCCGATGGAAAGTCGGGTGGTTCTGGTTTTGATGCTGATATTGGTAACTGGGAATAAGTGACTCGTCGTACAATCATGAAAGAGCAAGGTTTTACACTGATTGAAATTTTGCTAGTGATCGTGATTGTTGCAGTGCTTTCTGCCATGGTTGCACCTTCATTTTTTCAAGCAACTGGTACAACTGTGGATGATGAAGCACGTTATATGCAGAAATTACTGCGCTTGGCGGCAGAAGAAACCCAATTGACAGGCAGGCTTGTACGCTGCTCGGTATATAAGGATCATCTGAAGTTTGAGACTCCAAATGGGGCAGGAGAATGGAAACTTTTAGATGACTCACTTTTTCAAGCTCAATCACCGCAGACACCTGTGATTATACAACGAGCACATCTGCATGGTGATGTGGGATTATCCGATGAACCGCTGCGTGATGGTGAGAAGCCACCTTTGGCGCGATTTACATTTTGGCCCGATGGACGGGTAAGCACAGGTGAATTGACGTTAGGCATTGAAGGTGAGGGTGATACTGGTACGCGGGTAATTGAATTACGCTCTGGACCTGGTGGTATTTATATGGTGAAGGCAGCGCCATGAGACACAATCAGAAAGGTTTTACGCTTATTGAGGTGTTGGTAGCGTTGGGGATTGCCTCGTTTGCATTGGTGGCATTGATGGGGCGTTTGGGAGCCTCCGCTGATATACAGCGCAGTTTAACACTGCATGCTTTAGCAGTAGATACAGCACGTAATGTGTTGGCTGAAGAGCGTTTGCAGGGGGCGGTATTAGGCAGTGAAAAACAAGGTGATGTTGATGTGGCAGGTATAACATTGCATTGGCGGACGTGGAGCGAGAAAACAGCCTTGGATAGTTTTGTGCGTCGGAATGTGGCAGTGAAGGCTGGCAATGAACCCGAAGTAACATTGTTTATGTATCGGGATAAATGATGCAGCAAGATCAAAGGCAAGAGTCCGGCTTCACATTGCTTGAAGTGTTGATGGCTTTAAGCGTCTTCGCATTGATTGCAGGGGTGAGCTATACAGCATTGGGGCCGGCGGGTGAGGGTTTTAAGCAACTTCAAGAAGTTCGAGATAAAATTGAGACATCATCTTGGTTGGGTAAACAGTTGCGTGCGGATGTGAGCGCTGTCAGTGCGTCATCATTAAAGAAAATATCGCCGATACAAATACGCTCAGATGTGCGTGGCGATACCTATATGGATGAATTAACGCTTTTGGTGCGCGAAGCTGGGCGAAGTGGTTTGACCTTGGTGCATTATAAAGTGGATGAAGAACAGGGCGAGTTACTGCGTGAATCGCGCATGGCATGGGCGCGTGATCGGGTTGAGGTCGATAGCATGGTCTTGGCAGAAATATCTTCCTTTCACGTTGAAGTGATGGATGAGAAAGGGCAATGGCAACAGAAATTGGCGGTTGTGGTGGATAAAACAGCGGCATTTATCTGGCCAAAGGCTTTGCGTATTACGGTGATGCAGGAAGATAAACAGCAACAGTGGTTGATACCGCTATATCAGGCATTGCAATGAATGCAGCAAGGGTCAAAAAAAGTTCAGAAAAAGGGGCTGCCTTAATTATTGTCTTGGGCTTGGTTGCGGTTATTTCGGGTTGGGCAGCGACAGCCGCGTATGAAGATATGCTATCCCTGCGTCGTGCTGAGAATATGCTAGTGAGTGTAAAAGCTGAGCTTGCATGTTTATCAACATTAGCACTGGCAAAAGTGGTATTGAAACAAGATGCGAAAGATGGGGCAACCGATAGTTTAGATGATGCTTGGGCGCAAAGTAGTGTGCCTTTTCCGATTGATGATGGTTTGGTTACAGGTGAGGTGGTGGATGCTAATCGTTATTTGAATTTAAATGATTTGGTGGATAAAGACGGCAAAGCTGTCTTAGCAATGGTGAAGGCTGCCAAGCGTTTGTTTGTTATAAAAGGGTTGGATGATGGTTTGGTCGATGCACTGGTGGACTGGATGGATGTTGACGACCTGCCTTATGGCCCAAGTGGTTTGGAAGACTCAGCGTATTACGCCAAGGACTACCGTGTCAAAAATGCAGCATTGGACCGATTGGATGAGTTGCGCTTGATTAAAGGTTTTGATAAATCTGTGACGGATGCCTTAAAAGATGATGTGGTGGTTTGGCCGCTATCTACGGATATTTATAGCAAGGTGAATATCAATACAGTGCAAGGTGATGTGTTACTGGCTATGTTTCCAAAGATGACGGATGTGGATAAGGAAGATGTGTTTAATAATCGCCCTTACGAGCAAACGGGCAGTTTAAACGCGGCTGTGTGGGCGCAGGGATTAGAGGCTCAATCAATGTTTGCACGTTTGAGCGTGGTGAGTGATCGTTTTATAGTGAAAACACATGCGATATTTGGTCGTGCGGATTGGCAAGAGGGGTATGGATTGTTTCGAGATGGTGAAAAAATAACATTGCTTTGGCGTGAGCGGCTGTTGTGGAAACCATGACTGTAGCTAAGCAAACATTATCCACAGTTGATTTGAGTTGGGGTACGCAATCGATGATGTGGAAAGATCAGGAAGGTACTGTACATAACCACGTCTACGATGCGCAGTGTTTTTCTGTCGCGCCTGATTTACCCTTTCAAGAGCTGATGCTTGGTCGCCTTTATTTACCAATGGAGTGGTTATTGGTGCGCCATGTGAGCTTACCTTTAAAGCAAGCGAATATGGTGGATGCAGAGATGTTGTTTCAGGAGCTGGCGGATAGCAGTGATATTGATGCGAATGACTGGTGGCTGACTTGGCGCTTACAAACGTGCGAGGAAGGCATTGCGGGCATGGTATTTGGATTGCCAGAATCATTGCGCTCCTCCATGCAGGACAATGAGCCGTGGTCAAAAACCAAAGAAGTGTTGGTCGATGGTTATGAGCGTTTGCAGCAGTTTGTGCATGGTGACACTGCTTGTCTCATCTTAGACCAAGATGCAGATGGTTTATTTTTGGGCATGCATGATGGGCAAGTATGGCGTGGTATGCGCCGTATCAATGGCAGTATAAACCCCGCAAGTTATCAAGAGTTGCTTTGCTCGGTTTTTGTTATGGGTTTTGATAAAAAAGAATGCGCAATTCGCGGACATATTGGGCAAGATTTGAGCGATATGCTGCAAGCCGATGAGCTGCTTTGGCAGGGTGATGTTATAAACGAGTTAGCAAGTCGCCATGCTGCGAATATTGATATGCTCGACACTGTTATACCAAGTCTTAATATAAGACATGGTCGTTGGTCACTTCGTCAGGGTTGGAGTTTTTTAAAGGTTTGGAAACGTAGTATGATGCTATGTGCATTGTTATTGGTGGCTTGGCTGTTTGGCACTGTGATTGATATTTATCGGCTAGATGATCAATTAAAAGTAGCCGAAAGCCGTATTGAAGCGGCTTTCCATCAAGGTTTACCCCATGAACCTGTGATGCTGGATGCCTTGGCGCAATTAAAGAAAGCAGCAGGTGGTGGAAGTGCAACAAATCCTCTGTTTTTATCCAGCTTGCAAGCGGTGAGTCACGCTTATCAGTCGAAGCCTTGGCAATTAAAATCATTGGAGCTTCGAGATAATGATATGTACATGGCGGGTGAAATCAGTGATATCAAAGCACTGAATCATATACAATCTATGTTGAAGTCGGAATTAAATCGCAATATTAATATTGTTGATACCAATATGAGTGGCAAAAAAATCACGTTTCGGATGCAGTGGTAATGAAACCTTTATCGCACTATTTAGAAAACTCTAAGCTTCGTCAGATTGCTTTGCTACGGGTGGAACAGTTTTGCTTGCCATATTACCAGTCGCTAGCTGTTCGAGAGCAGCGGATACTATTATTTGCTGCAGTTGTCTTACCAATCATGATATTTATTTTTGGAGTTGTTTTGCCGCTGTGTGATGCGCGGCAAGGCAAGCTGCAAGCATTATCGCAACTAACAGAACAAGCTGTTGAAGCTGAAATTCTGGCTGCGGGATTACAAAAGAATGGCCCCGTGAGAAGTCCGCAGAACCCGATGGCAGTCGCCGATTCAATCGCAAAAGAGACGCAGATTAGTCAATTTGTAACACGGATGAGGCCTCAAATAGGTGGTGGCGGTGGGCAACGTTTGCTTATTCAGGTGCGCTCTGCGCCTTATCGTAAGGTAGTGGGGTTTTTAGATCGCCTGTCAAAAGAGGGGTTATCATTACAACGTGTAAAAATGCAAAGGGCGAAAGTATCTGGAACTGTGCATTTGCAGATCGTTGTTGAGTAACAGATGATGAAGTTTGAAAATTGGTCGAACAAACAATTATGCTACATATTTGTGGGTGGGCTGGTGATATTTAGCCTATTACGCTGGGATGCTGATGCGTGGTTAAGCCGCCAGCTTGATAACATATTGGCTCAGAATCATATTCGTATGCAATATCAGTCGCTAAGTTGGCAAGGTAGCAGTATTGAGCTATCAAATGTGCAGCTACATATTCCAAACTTACCCAATCAATTATTATTGGATAGCGTTCAAGTAGGCTTGGATTGGTCTGCCTTGTGGCATGGGGGTATGGCTCTCAAATTGACAGGGAATAACGCATTTATTCAAGCCAATGCATCGTTAAGCTCACATGATGAGACACTGAAATTAGATAAAGTTCATGGAATATTCGATGTAAAATCAGCACAAGTATGGTTCGGGCAAAGCGCCTTGCTGCAAGCATCGGGGCAGGCAGTGCTGGCTGGATCACTTGATGTTGATATGCAAACTAGGTTACCAACAGCGATACATCTACAAATACAATGGCAGCAAGCATCGGTCAATGTATTGAATCAGGATTATATGTTGGGTGATTACCGCTTGAAGTTAGATGATCAGAGCTGGCAGTTACAAGGTGGCGAACAGCTACAGTTAAATGGTAAAGGAAGCCTTGTGGTGAGCGCACAGCCTATCATGCAGTGGCCTTTGCAAGGGAATGTACAAGTACATGCCAAAGAGGGTGGCGCGATAGCGAATATACTTCCATCTAATAAAATGGATGTGAATTTTACAGGTGCTTTAGGGAACCCTCGTTGGAGGACTCGCTGATTAACTGATGTTACGCACACCGCCCCCCTTATCATCGTGGCGCGACTAAAGTCGCA
>CAYPXU010000039.1:0-12295 GCA_964414875.1 uncultured Zetaproteobacteria bacterium
AGGAGGTACAAAATGTGTACATTTAAAATTATAAATAAAGTCGTGATAAAGGCGACTGAGGAGTATTTAAGCAGGAAGGACAGGAGTTCACATCCAGATGGGTCATTTGATAAAGCAAAGAGATGGTGTCCTAACGATGTGGAAGAATGTGAGGCATGTTCAAGCATCAGAGCACCAAGCAGAGCGTATCCATTTTCTCTTATGACGCATTGCCGCAGTATTGGACATATTGCGAACAAGTATAAAGTCGATGCTTCTATATTGCGTAAAATTAGCGGAGAAGTGCTTCGCAGTGCCAAAGGCGGGTTGGAACTTTCGGTATTGGAAGCGGCTGATATTATTGTTGATAAAAATCGAAACTATATCGCAGAGCAGGGGTTGTTCAGCGATTAAATATCGCCAGTGCATCGTATATCTACTTAACAGGCATTGCCTGTTGGGAGATGATGATGAGTTCAATTGAACAGATAAAATTAGATGCTTTGGAAGAGCTGGAGGAACGCTTTAAGGCTGAACCAGACATGCAATATCCTGAAGGTATGGTCAGTGAGATAGCGGATAGTAGTGTGCCAGTTTATACCTATGAACTGGCTAAAATAGCGCAAGCATCCATAGATGTATTAACCCACGAAAATGAGTTGCCGCCCGCTTTTGATGGCGCGCCGACCATTACCAATCAAATTGCGACGGCTATTTATGAAATCGTTCAAGAAGAGCTTTATGAAAAATTAAATGAGCTTCAGCAGGAGCATGAAGAACAGCAAGAACAGACTGATGAAATAGAATTATAAAGAAATAACCCTGCCCAGATGAGTTCGAGCTTCATACTATGGCTTTTTTTGCTACAGTGGTGCGGTAAGAACTCTGGGAGGGGTAATGTCCGAAGAAGAAAAGCGGGTGCTACAACAACAGCTTTGGAATATCGCCAACACATTACGTGGCAAGATGAATGCCGATGAGTTTCGAGATTACATTCTGGGCTTCATTTTCTACAAATACCTATCCGAGAAGCTTCATCTCTATGCTGATGCGTTATTGGCAGAAGATGGCTTGAATTATGCGGAACTGGATGAGAGCAGCGCAGAGGGCAGTGAAATGGTGGCGGCAATTGCTGAAGAAGCTGTTGCCAAGTTGGGCTATTCACTCAAGCCATCCGAACTATTCAGCAATGTTGCCAAGCGTGGCAATGCCAATGAAGAAGGCGCGTCCAGCTTTATCCTTGATGATTTGGCGACCATCCTTGGCAATATCGAAAAAAGCACGATGGGTACAGAAAGTGAAGATGATTTTGATGACCTATTTTCTGATTTAGACCTTACATCCAACAAACTGGGTAAAACCGAAGCGCAGAAAAATGAACTGATTGCCAAAGTGCTGGCACACCTTGATAAGATTAACTTCAATCTTGGTGATAAAAAAGCCGATGTATTGGGTGATGCCTATGAGTATCTCATTGGGCAGTTTGCCAGTGGTGCAGGTAAAAAAGCAGGTGAGTTTTATACGCCGCAAACCGTTTCAAGTATTCTTGCCAAGCTTGTGGTGCGTGATGGAGGCAAAGCCAAAGGTTATTTGAAATCCGTGTATGACCCGACCTGTGGTTCAGGCTCTTTATTGCTGCGTGTGGCGAAAGAAGTGAAAGAGGTTGCTCACTTTTATGGGCAAGAACTCAATCGCACGACCTACAACTTGGCGCGTATGAATATGATTTTGCATGATGTGAACTACAAACAGTTCGATATTCGGCAGGAAGATACACTTGAACATCCACAACATGATTTAGACCAACGCTTTGAAACCATTGTTGCTAACCCACCCTTTTCAGCCCATTGAATTGCCAACCCGCTACATATGAGTGATGATAGGTTTTCCCAATACGGCAAGCTTGCCCCCAAGACCAAAGCTGACTTTGCCTTTGTTCAACACATGGTTCATCACTTGGCAGACAATGGTACGCTGGCAGTAGTCATGCCGCATGGTGTGCTTTTTCGTGGAGCGGCTGAGGGGCATATTCGCCGCTATCTGATTGAAGAGCGTAATTTGATTGATGCGGTGATCGGGCTGCCTGCCAATGTCTTTTATGGCACGACTATCCCTACCTGTATTTTGGTGCTCAAGAAATGCCGCACCAGCCCGAAAGATATTCTCTTTATTGATGCGTCTGCTCATTTTGAGAAGGGCAAAAATCAAAACAACCTACGCCCTGAACATATTGAGAAAATCATTGCCGCGTACGACAAACGCGAGTTTGAAGATAAATACAGCTATGTCGCTCCGCTCGAAGAAGTGGCAGAGAATGACTATAACCTGAATATCCCCCGCTATGTGGATACCTTTGAAGAAGAAGAGCCTGTGGACTTGGATGCAGTGGCGACACAACTTCAACAGCTTGAGCAGGATATGAAAGCCACCGATGCCACCATTGCCGACTTTTGCGGGCAGTTGGGCATCAAGGCTCCGTTTTGATGATGAACCACAAAGACACAAAGGCACAAAGGGTGCCAAGCCTTAGATTTCCTGAGTTTGATGGGGAGTGGCAAGAAAAAATAGTTGAGGAAATCTATCCTAAGGTTCGCAATGGGTTTGTTGGTGTAGCAACCCCACATTACAGAGATAAAGGCGTGCTTTACCTACAAGGCAAAAATATTAAGTTTGGTACGATTAACTCAAAAGAGTTGGTTTATATATCTAAAGACTTTCATGAAAAATGTATTAAATCTCAATTATGTCTGAATGATATTGTAATGGTTCAATCTGGGCATGTTGGAGAGTGTGCTTTAATCACGCAAAACTATGTCGGGTCGAATTGCCACGCTCTTTTAGTATTAACACCAAGAGCTAATGTTTCTTCTAGTTTTTATGTGTATTACTTTTACTCTGAATACGGAAGAAAGCTTTTATATAAAATCACAACAGGCAACACGATTAAACATATTCTTTCGAGTGAAATTAAATTATTAAGTGTGCCTGTTCCTGTAAATGAAGAACAACAAAAAATCGCTGATTTCTTAACTGCGGCGGATAAGCGCATTGAACAGCTTGAGGAAAAGAAGCGGCTGCTCACCGAATACAAAAAAGGCGTGATGCAACACATCTTCTCCCAACAAATCCGCTTCAAAGATGACAACGGCAACCCATACCCCGATTGGGAAGGGTGCGATCTTATTGAGATTAGTGAAAATGGATTGAGTAATGGCGTGTTTAATGACCCTTTGAAAGTGGGGCGAGGCTATAAGCTAATTAATGTTAAAGATATGTATGTCGGAGATATAATTGATATTGATACTTTGTCATTGCTTGATTTGAATGAGAGAGTTTTTGTAAGAAACAAGGTAGAGTATGGGGATATATTTTTTACTCGTTCGTCATTAGTTAAATCGGGAATTGCTTATACAAATGTAAACTTAAGTGATAATGATAGATTAACATATGATGGTCATCTTATTAGAATGAGACCAAAGAAAAATATTGTGAACCCTAAGTTTTTGGCTTACCTATTTAAAACTGACTTTATTCGAAAGCAGCTTATAAAACGGGGAAAAACAGCAACTATGACCACAATTGGGCAGGACGATGTTGCTGAAATTTCTGTGTTTTTCCCTGAACTTAAGGAGCAACAAAAAATAGCCAATTTTCTCACCTCCATTGATAACAAAATCGAGCAAGTGGTTTTACAGCTTGGGCAAGCCAAAACCTTCAAAAAAGGTCTGCTCCAGCAGATGTTTGTGTGAGTTTCTGACATAAGGATTGCTGTTATGTCAGAAACATGGGTAGTTTTTGACATAAGAAATTCCCGTTGCGGGATAATGAGGACTTTCTGACATAAGAGATGCTGTTATGTCAGAAACATGGGTAGTTTTTGACATAAGGGTTTTTAGCCTTTAATATTTCCTTGCGTTAAGCGGTGCGAGGTGGCGAACAAGTGAATATTGATGACTTCATTTCAGGCGAATACAAACAGCAATATGAATACAAAAGCTTTAGCCCAACGACGATTAACCGTGTATGGGAAATCTCTGATAGTGAAGTCCAGACTTTGCTTAGCGATGCAGATAGAGCACTGGGGGAGTTAAACGCTTTTTCTCAGCTTATTCCTGATGTGGATTTCTTTATTGCTATGCACATCACCAAAGAAGCAACACAGTCCAGTCGGATTGAAGGTACACGTACCAATATGGAAGAAGCTTTATTGGATGAGCAGGAAATTGAGCCTGAAAAAAAAGACGATTGGCAAGAAGTGCAAAACTATATTGGTGCTATTCATCAAGCGATTGCAGAGCTTGAAAGGTTGCCACTTTCTAATCGGCTATTAAGAGACACACACTGCACCTTGATGCAAGGCGTGCGTGGTAAAGATAAAATGCCAGGCGAGTTTCGTAGAAGTCAAAACTGGATTGGTGTGAGCTTAAAGCAAGCGGTATTTGTGCCGCCGCATCAAGATCAAGTGCCAGATTTAATGAGTGATTTGGAAGCCTTTTTGCATAATGATATGGCACATGTGCCACATTTGATAAAAATTGCTATTGCCCATTATCAATTTGAAACCATTCACCCATTTAATGATGGTAATGGTCGTTTGGGGCGTTTGATGATTGCGCTTTACCTTGCCAGTAATGGGCTGCTGACCAAACCAACATTATATTTATCTGACTTCTTTGAGCGTAATAAAACACAATATGTTGACCTCTTGATGGCTGTGCGGGAGGGCAATCACATGAAAAGGTGGCTTGCGTTCTTTTTGTATGGTGTAAAAGAGACTGCCCAAAGTTCCATTCAAGTGTTTAAAGATGTATTGGCTCTTAAAGCTCGGCTTGATAGCGAAGTGTTGCCACGCTTTAGCACGCGTAGGCAACATAATGCCCAGACGCTTATGAAGCAGTTGTATAGGCAGCCTGTGCTCAATATTAAAATAGTGAGCAGCTTGCTGGAGGTGCCTGTAAATACAGCATCGGTATTGGTGAATGACTTTGTGAAATATGGGGTGTTAGAAGAGATGACAGGTAAACCGCGTAGTCGTGTGTTTGTATTTAATGAATATATGATGATTTTCGAGCGTAAAGGTGAATAGCACATGAGCAAATCACCACAAAGCGAGCAAGCACTTGAAGATGCTTTAATAGAGCAGCTTGAAACCTTGGGCTATGACTATGTCTGTTTGCCTGATGAGGTGGCAGTTAAATCCAATCTTAAATCTCAGCTTGAAAAGCATAATAAAACTGTTTTTTCTGAAGCTGAATTTAAGCAAATCCTCAATCACTTGGATAAGGGAAATGTGTTTGAGTGTGCCAAGATATTGCGCGATAAAATGTGCCTAACCCGTGATAATGGCGAGAGTTTTTATCTGAACTTTCTGGAGCAGCAAGAGTGGTGTCAGAATGAATATCAGGTGTCCAATCAAATCACCATCGAGGGCAGCTATAAGAACCGCTATGACATCACGCTTTTGGTGAATGGTTTGCCACTGGTTCAAATTGAACTCAAACGGCGTGGGCTGGAACTCAAAGAGGCTTTCAACCAAATCAACCGTTATCAACGGCATTCATTTGGAGCCAGTAGTGGCTTGTTTCAATATGTTCAGTTGTTTGTGATTAGTAATGGGGTGAATACCAAATATTACGCCAACAACCGCAAGCAATCATTCAAGCAGACCTTCTATTGGGCGGATGAAGCCAACCAGCCCATCACGCGGCTGGATGATTTTGCCAAGGTGTTTTTGGAGAAGTGCCAAGTCTCGAAGATGATAAGTAAATATATTGTGCTCAATGAGACCAATAAAATCTTGATGGTGCTGCGCCCATACCAATATTATGCAGTGGAAGCGATTGTTGAGAAGGTGAAACATAGCCGCAACAATGGATATATATGGCATACTACGGGAAGCGGTAAAACCCTCACCTCATTCAAAGCCGCTCAAATCCTGATGGAATTGCCAAAGGTTCATAAGGTGCTGTTTATCGTTGATCGCAAAGACCTCGATTACCAGACCAATAAAGAGTTTAACGCGTTTTCCAAAGGTAGTGTGGATGGAACCAGCAACACCAAGGCTCTGGTGAAACAGCTTGGCGATGATACCAAACTTATTGTTAGCACCCTGCAAAAACTGAATACAGCCATTAGCAAAAGCCGTTATGAGAAGGCAATGGAGCCGCTGAAGGATAAGCGGGTGATTTTTATCTTTGATGAATGCCATCGTAGCCAGTTCGGTGATACACATAAGCGTATCAATGCCTTTTTCAATAAGGCGCAGATGTTTGGCTTCACGGGTACGCCAATCTTTGCCGATAATTCCAGTAAAAATCAGCACGGCAGCCGCACTACCAAGGATTTATTTGGTGAGCGGCTTCATCGTTATGTGATTACCGATGCCATTCGTGATGAAAATGTACTCAAGTTTTCTATCGAATATGTTGGGCGATACAAGCGGAAGGACGACAGCCTAAACAATATCGACATTGAAGTGGAAGGCGTGGACACCAAAGAGCTGATGGAGTCGCCCAAGCGACTGGAGAAAATCACTGATTATATTATTGCCAACCATGACCGCAAAACACATAGCAAAGATTTTACCGCAATGTTTTGTGTTAGCGGCGTGGATGTATTGACCAAATACTATGATCTATTTCAAGCCAAGAAAGAGGCGGGTGAACATAAGCTTAGAGTTGCTACCATCTTCAGCTATACCGCCAATGAAGATGACAAAGATGCCGATGGGCTTATTGAAGATATTGACCCTTTAGCAGGATTGAGTGAAGGGCGAGTCGTTAATCAACATAGTCGCGATAAGCTGGAAAGTTATATTGCTGATTATAACAAGATGTTTGGCACCAAGTTTTCAACCAGAGACAGTCAATCCTATTACAATTATTACAATGATATTGGTAAGCGTGTGCGAGCGCGTGAGGTGGATATTCTGCTGGTGGTGAATATGTTCCTGACTGGTTTTGACAGTCAGCCGCTCAATACAATGTATGTGGATAAGAACCTAAAGCACCACGGCTTACTTCAAGCCTATTCGCGCACCAACCGCATATTGAATGAGCGTAAATCACAGGGAAACATCGTTTGCTTTCGCAACCTGAAAAAAGCGACAGATACTGCGATTTCTCTGTTTTCTAATAAGGATGCCAAAGAAACTATCATCATTGCGCCATATGAGGAATATGTGCGTGATTTTAATAAATCACTCGCTTCATTGCTATCAATAGCTCCCACGATTGATAGTGTGGATAGGCTTAAAACGGAAGAGGATAAACTTAAATTTATTCAGTCATTTCGTGCCTTGCTACGCATTCGCAACGTACTAATAACCTTTGCTGATTTTACTTTTGATGATTTGGAATTGAATGAGCAAGCATTCAATGACTATCAAAGTAAGTACCTTGATTTGTATGATGGGGTGGGGGGTAAGCCAGAAAAAGTATCCATTCTCGATGATGTTGATTTTGAACTGGAACTTATTCATCGGGATGAGGTGAATGTCGGCTATATCCTGCAACTTTTAGCCAAGTTGAAAGGTCAGGATGAAGATGATGCAGCCAAACAGCGCAAAGCTATTCTTGATTTGGTAGCTGGTGATGCCCAGTTGCG
This sequence comes from uncultured Zetaproteobacteria bacterium, assembly GCA_964414875.1. GTDB lineage: Bacteria > Pseudomonadota > Zetaproteobacteria > Mariprofundales > Mariprofundaceae. The sequence goes on from CAYPXU010000039.1 coordinate 7,585, forward strand.
AAGCAAGCGTGAACTGATTGAAAAGTTCATTGTTGAAAATCTACCTGATGTGGATGGCAGCGATGCCGTGGCAGAGGCATTTGGCGAGTTTTGGAATAAAGAGCGACAGACGGCTTTAGCCAATATCTGCAAAGAGGAAAAGCTGGCACCTGAAAAAGTTGAGCAAATCATTAACCAGCACCTATTCACTGAAATCGTGCCACTACGGGATGATGTGGTTGATGCGATGCTAACCAAGCCCAAACTTCTTCAGCGGAAAACATTAGCTCAACGAGCACTTGATAGGATTATGGGTTTTGTTGAAACTTTTATTATGGATGCACCTGATTGATTGAGTGGTGGTACTTGCTTATTGTACTGTGAAATCGTACAATCTGTCGTATCAGCGATTGATATTATCTTTATTTATCTCGTTGAAAGTAAGTTATATCAACAAATTACGGCTTGAGCCTCTATTTTGAAGCTGACCCCGTCTGGCTCCACCAATTTCTTTTTTCTTCAATAATAGCAACAGCTTCCCGCCAATGATGTAAAAGTTGATGCCTACTTTTACATATAGATTGTACGCATCGCGAAAAGTAACTGGGGATTTCTTCATAGCAGCGAAGAGTATATATTCTATTATCGAAGAGCTATCCTTCAGTTGCTTTGTTTAGAAAATATTCATGAAACATGACTTGCGCTCCCTATATTCTAAAACAAACAACTTCTTGCTACTGGCTGCAAAAGCATGGATATGGCTCGTTTTTTATCTGTAATTTTATTAAAGGGCGGTGCTATTCGTCCTAAATTTATGTTGAAATCAGCTCAACTCATAATTTATCTCTACAATTGTTCAAGTCCGATAGACCTCTAGCTATTACAAATAATTACGTCTACTGTTCGCTTATGACTATGGATACTCGTTCTGCAGATATACTTGTTCAGCGTTTATTACAGCAAAGTAGTAAGCTGAAGTTACCCCCTAATTGCGCAAGTATTTCTGGGCATGTAAAGCCTGTTGAACAGAGAGAGTGCCTAGAACAACGCTATGAACCTGTCCATAAACAGGCAGAACTTGAAGCTCGTTTGTTGCGCATGTGTATCGATTCCACTGCTGTGGGGAATAAAAAAGCATGAAACTTTTTGAGGTGTCAGCTATAGCAAGCCAGTCTGATGTTTATTGCCATTGGGGTTGATGCACGTAGAGAGGGAATTGAGATGTTGGAAGTTTTAGTGTTGGAGGATCAGCCCGCTGTTCGTGAGGCGATTGCTGAGATTGTAGAGGAATTGACTGTTTCTGTACATGTTGGGCAAGCTGCGGGTCTATTGGAGGCTCGTACATTATTGAATGCCCAGCACTGGGATCTTTTGGTAACCGATTTAAACCTAGGTGATGGTGTTTCATTGGATTTGATTGCTGAGTTGCGCGCTAGTCAGGTGATGTTACCAATCATTTTGGTGAGTGGCTTTTTGTCTAAGGAACGTTTTCAAGAAGCGGAAGCCTTAAATATTAATCATATTTTATCTAAGCCCTTTCATGCCGAATCTTTGTTGGAGTCTGTGGAGCAGGTGTTGTTGCCCGATGTAGGTGTTGCAAGGGTGAAAAAGCATGCAGGGCATAAAGACGCGCGTTTGTTGCCTGAATTGTTTGAGATGGATCGTCGTTTGGGGTTGTTGTACCGGATGTTTGATGAAATGCCGCGCCAGCAAGCTGTGCCAGATGTATGTCAGGCTGCTCTTAAGTTGGCGATGGAAACGATTCGTGCTCCACAGGGTTTTCTAGCATTATTTCAACGAGACCGTAAGAAAATGATTATGGTTGCGCAGCATTTCCCTGATTGTGAAAATGTTGCGCGGAATGTTGATCTATCAGCAACGCCTTTTCAGGCATTGATTGGTACAGATAAAGAATGTATTGAAGTTTTGCGTAGAGATGGCACGCCAGCTACTTGCTGGCCAGGCATTGATGTTGAACAATATATGGCTATTCCTGTATGTCTGCAAGGGATACATATGGGTGTATTATGCTTGGCGAATCGAGAAAGTACTGAGCCATTGAGAAGTGAAGAGCGGCATATGCTGGGCTTATTGGTCAAAAAGTTAGATACGCTTCTTGAGAATCGGGCTGTACATGCTGCATTAGAAGACAGTATGAATGAGACGTTGATTGCCCTGGTTCACTCGCTTGAAGCGCGAGATCGTTATACCAAGGATCATTCCACGCGGGTAGGCGAGTTATCAAGGCTGTTTGCAGAAGAGCTGGGCTTGGATGATAAAATGATTCAAATCATTCGTACAGGTGGTTTGTTGCATGATATCGGTAAGGTTGGTATTGCTGATGAAATATTACTTAAACCTGGACGTTATACAGAGCGAGAATTTGCTAAGATGAAAGCGCACCCTGCGATTGGGGATGCGATTTTAAAGAATATGGATGGCTTGAGTCGTGAGCGTTTGATGGTAAGACATCATCATGAACGGATTGATGGGCGAGGTTACCCCGATGGCCTGGGCGGAGAAGATATTCCTTTTGAAGCAAGGATTGTTTGTGTGGCAGATGCGATTGATGCGATGACAACGGACCGTGTGTATCGCATGGCTAGACCTCTTTCATTCTGTGTGCAGCAACTCAAAGAGGGTGCTGGCACACAGTTTGATTCACAGGTGGTGGATGTTGCTGTGTCTGTTATTGAACGTGGCTTGGTGCATACGAAAGTGGACCCTACCTTGACAGTAGAGAAGATTTTGATGCCATTGTCTGCGACGGATATATCAGTATAGGAATTTTTTGTACTTGAAGCCAGTTGGCCACAACTTGTTATGCTCGCCATCAGCCCTTTATCAATAGTCTGTAGTGTACGATCTTTCTGGAAGTGCTTGATGAATAGTGCGGGTTAGACCTTCTGAGTTTCATCAAGTATTCTTTCGGCATGACTTATTTTGATGTGTTTAATGGTGATGCAGATGGTATTTGTGCTCTGCATCAATGGCGCTTGGTTCAGCCACAAGAAAGTACGCTTGTTACAGGTGTAAAGCGGGATATTGCATTGCTTAAGCAGGTACATGCAGATGTGGGGGACAAAGTTCTTGTCTTGGATATTTCTTTGGATAAAAATCGTGATGCATTAGTGCGTGTATTGGATGCAGGTGCTTCAGTCGATTATTTTGATCACCATTTTGCTGGCGAAATCCCCCAGCATACCTGTATGACATCTCATATTAATACAGCAGCAGACGTTTGTACGAGTTTACTGGTGAATGATTGTTTAAATGGCAAACATCTTCTTTGGGCTGTAACAGCAGCATTTGGTGATAACCTTTTTGATGCTGCAATAAAGGCTGCCGAAGCATTGGTTTTGGATGCTGAGCAATTAAAACAACTGGAGCAGCTTGGCACCTTAATCAATTATAATGGTTATGGCGTGAATGAAGGTGATTTGTATTTTTACCCAGCGGATTTATATCGCGAAATTCAGCCTTTTGAAAGCCCTTTTGATTTTATAAAGCAGTCAAAATCTTATACTGTACTTGCGGAAGGCTATGCTTCAGATATGGCAAAAGCTGTGCAGCTTCCTATTGAATCGAATGATGAGAGTACGGCGCTTATTATGCTTCCGAATGAGGCTTGGACTCGTCGGGTATCGGGGGTTTATGGTAATGTTTTGGCGCGAGAAAACCCTAATCGTGCGCATGCCTTATTGACGGTAATGGATGATGCTAGTTATCGCATCAGTGTGCGATCACCACTTGCCAATAAAATAGGTGCAGATGAGTTGTGTATGCTTTTTCCAACAGGGGGGGGGCGTAAAGCTGCCGCTGGGATTAATGCCTTGCCAGCGAATATGTTGGATGCATTTATAGAGGCTTTTCAGCGTCAATATAAGGGAGCTTAGAGGCATGAAGCGGCATTGCGGAAGGCTTCTTGTTTTACTGTACTGCTTGCTTACACCGCTATCACTGATTTGGGCGAATAGTTTTATGCAGAGCTTGGGTGGCTTGGTGGAGAGTGTTTCTAAGAACTCGGGCAGTATGCCTGACAACTTACAGTATGGTTTATCATCATTGAGCAATAGTGATGTTGTTGCAGGTTTGAAAGATGCTTTGCGTGTTGGGTCGGAGAATGTGGTTGCCCAGCTAAGTAAAAAGAACGGCTTTAATGCTGATGCTAAAATACATATTCCTTTGCCTAATAGCCTAGAGAGAGTTAAGTCCGCCTTATCAGTGGTAGGTATGGATGCCATGATGGATGACTTGGAACTGCGCTTAAACCGCGCTGCTGAAGCCGCAACGCCAGAGGCGAAACGTATTTTTTTGGATGCTATTAGAAGTATGCGGATTGCCGATGCTAAATCGATTTTGGCTGGTTCTGATGATGCAGCAACACAATATTTTAAACGCAAAATGTCTGTGCCTTTATCCAATGCAATGAGGCCTGTGGTTGATTCTGCACTAGAACAGGCGGGTGTTGTGCAGGCTTATGATCGTGTGATGGGTGAATATCAATCGCTGCCTTTTGTGCCCAATGTAAAAGCTGATTTAAGCCAGCATGTATTGGCTTTGGCATTAAGTGGGGTGTTTTATTATATGGCGGAAGAAGAAGCTGCTATACGCAACGATCCTGCAAAGCGTACGACCGAAATTCTAAAAAAATTATTTCGCTGATTTTTGCCCTTTATTAACTGATGTTACGCACTTGATTGAAAATCAGCGTCAGTCTCATCATCACCCC
>CAYPXU010000040.1:0-11404 GCA_964414875.1 uncultured Zetaproteobacteria bacterium
TGTTGCAAGCTTGCGGCTGCCAAGATTTTCAAACAAAGCTGTTGAAAGCTGATATCTGCTGCCGCTGCGGCTTTGGGAAGCAGGCTGGTTGCAGTCATACCAGGAATGGTGTTTACCTCTAAAATGATGGGCACACCGCCATCACTTACAATCATATCAACACGTGGTGCGCCCTTACAGTCAGTCGCTTTCACGGCATCTTGGGCTTGCTCCATACACAGGCGTAATGTTTCGGCAGGTAAACGAGCTGGGCAGAAGTATTCGGTTGCACCCTGTGTATATTTGGAAGCAAAATCATAAACACCAGATTTCGGACTAACTTCAACAGGCATAAGGGCAGTTCCATTGAGTACAGAGACGGCTACTTCCACGCCTTTTACAGGCATCTCTGCCATCCAACTGCGTGTTTGATCAAGTTCTAGGGCTTGCCATTCTTTTACATTTGTTACTTGATGCAAGCCTACACTAGAGCCTTCATCAATGGGCTTGATAAATACAGGGTAACGCATCGGACCATTAGTATGAATGCTAATATCGATAGGTGTTTTTAGTCCTGCATGTTGTAAAACTTGTTTGGTTAACACTTTGTTCATGCACAATGCTGATGCAGCAACACCAGAGCCTGTGTAGGGAATAGACATGGTTTCGAGCAAGCCTTGGATACAGCCATCTTCACCCCAAGTACCATGCAGCGCGATAAATGCGGCATCAATATCAGCATGTTTAATCTGGCTCGCCCAGTCGCTTTGTAAATCAATGGCAACAACATCCAAGTCTGTTTCTTTCAAGGCAGCAAAGACTGCACGGCCTGATTGCAGTGAAATTTCACGCTCTGCTGAAGTGCCGCCCATCAGCACGCCAATTTTTTTAAAGGGGATATTTTGCAAGGACTCATTCATTGCATCTCCTCCAATATACGGACTTCAGGCTCTAAGTTGATAGCAAACTTTTCAAAAACGCTTTGTTGCGCTAAGCGAATTAATGCCGTGATATCATCACTATGGGCATTGCCATGGTTGACGATAAAATTAGCGTGCATTTCAGATATTTGCGCATCACCAATACGTTTGCCTTTTAATCCAGCTGCTTCAATCAAACGTGCTGCATAATCACCCTCTGGGTTTTTAAACACTGAACCACAGTTGGGCATTGCCAACGGCTGTGTTTGCGAGCGTTTTTGACGCATATCTCGCATGGCTTCGCGAATCTTTTGCTGATCACCTGTTTGCAGTTCAAAGCTAGCCGCTGTGATGATGGCTTGTTTTGGAACTTGGCTATGGCGATAGACCATGTTCATTTGTTGTTTGCTTAATGTTTTTTGGTGACCATCTCGGCATACAATATCAGCATGCAGACATGTATCGGAAGCTTGTTGCCCAAACGCACCAGCATTCATGGCGATACCGCCACCCAAATCACCAGGTACGGTTGCCATAAACTCAAGACCACTAAGTCCTGCATTGGCAGCAGTCTGTGCAACTTTAGACATACGGCTGCCAGCTTGAGGCGTTAAAATATTGCCTTTTACTTCGATATTATGAAGCATGCCTAAATCAATCACGATACCTTTAAATCCACGGTCAGAAATAAGTAAATTACTGCCGCGACCCAAAGGTAAAATAGCTACAGCATCAGGAATCAATGGCAAAGCCTGGCACAATGCTTTTTTATCATGGGGTTTGAAATAGCATGCAGCATCACCACCGACTGCCAGCGTGGTGTGACTCGCCATAGGCTCATTTAGACTAAGCTCGCCCAGTGTTTGTAATGATTGTTGCCAAGCCATTAGCTTGCTTCTCCATGTTTATTCTTGTTAAGGCTGTCTCGCAAACGCACTGCCAATGAGCCAATCGAACCTGCGCCCATTAGCAACACAATATGATCTTTATTAAGTGCATCTTTAGCCTTTATAAAAGCAGTATCTAAATCATCTAGCAATGAAACCTGGCGGTGACCACGACGCAGAAGACTTTGCTGCAAAGCTTCGGATGTTGCGCCTTTAATAGGCTCTTCACTGGCAGCATATACAGGCAGTAACATAAGCTCATTGGCTAGTTCAAAGCAGCCTAAGAAATCTTCCATTAAATCACGGGTGCGGGTGTAACGGTGTGGCTGGAAAATGGCGGTGATATGGCGCTCTGGCCAACATGTACGCGCAGCCTCTAATGTTGCCAATATCTCTTTTGGGTGATGAGCATAATCATCAACCAATACGGTGTTATGGGTTGGGAAACATTGAAAACGCCGTTGAATGCCAGCAAAGCTTTTAAAGCCCTTCTGAATAGTTGTCCAATCAATATTTAAATCACGCAATACAGCAATCGCAGCCAAGGCATTTTCAGCATTGTGCTGACCAGGCATGGGCAAATAAAGCTCTTGTATTTGCACCTCATGATGCACTGCATCGTGCAGTCCGATGCTTAGTTTTTGTCCATAACCATCACTCACAGACTGAATCAGGTGAATATCTGCTTGAGGGCTAGAGCCATAAGTGGTGATGGGCTTGTGTACGTGTTCTCGCAAACTCGCAACATGGGGATGCTCTTGATGCAAAATCACACGTCCATAAAATGGTGTTTGATTTACAAATTGTACAAATGCGGTCATGAGTGTTTCGAAATCGCCATAATGATCAAGGTGTTCGGGATCAATATTGCTAACCACAGTAATCATGGGTGATAAATGCAAAAATGAACCATCACTTTCATCGGCTTCAGCCACCAGCCAAGGGCTAGTACCAAGCCGTGTATTGCTGCCCGATGCCATCAAACGACCGCCGATCACATAGGTAGGATCAAGACCAGCCACTTCCATAGCATGGGCAATCATAGAGGTAATGGTTGTTTTGCCATGGCTACCTGCAATAGCGATACCTTGTTTCATGCGCATAAGTTCCGCGAGCATTTCAGCACGTGGAATAACTGGGATTTTACGCTCGCGTGCAGCGATAAGTTCAGGGTTCCTCTCATTGACAGCCGATGTAACCACCACCACTTCTGCATCACCGATATGTTTAGCTGCATGACCAATAGCGACTGGGATACCCAAATCACGTAAGCGTTGAACATTCGGACTATCCGCCGCATCGCTGCCTTGCACGTTAAAACCTTGGTTGTGCAATAATTCGGCAATACCACTCATGCCAATGCCGCCAATGCCTGTGAAATGAATCAATTGAACGCGGGATTTCATAAAGCTACCTCCAGCCATGGTGCTAATACATTCAGCTGGCGTTGTTTGGCATCTTGCACGCGTGCTTGGCAACATGCTTGGTGCATATTTTGTAGCGTGTCTGTGTCAAAAAGTGTGTTAGCAAGCAATATTGCCAGTGTATCTGCATTTTGATTAGCTTGCTCTGCCAATAAAGCAGCACCTTGATCACTTAAACTACGGGCATTGAATGTTTGATGTTGATCTGCGGCATGCGGTAGGGGTATGAAAATACAAGGCAAACCCACGATGCTGGCTTCAGCCACAGTCATAGCGCCAGCACGTGCAATCATCAAATCACCACGGCTATAAAACTCTGGCATATCCGAGCAGAAAGTCATCACTTCGGCGTTAATGCCTGCTTGTTGGTAGGCTGTGGCAATATCGACACGTTTTTTTTCATCACCACCGCATACATGAAGCACGTTGAAAGCTTTGCCTTGTTTATGCAGTTTGATACATGCTTGGGGCACGGTTTGATTAAGGAAACGAGCCCCTTGTGAACCACCCAATACCAATAGGCATGGAGGCTTGTGCTGGTGCCAGTGAACCTTTGCAATATCAGTGCGTACAATATTGCCTGTGTGCACAGTATGCTTGGATTTTAAATGACTTTGAGCCTCTGAAAAACCCAACATGATACGTTTTGAAAAACGTGCCAAAGTACGATTAACGAGACCAGGCACAGCATTTTGCTCATAAAGTACAACGGGAACACGGCTAATCAAAGCAGCGATGACACCCGTTGCACTGGCATAACCACCCACGCCGACAAGCAGGGTTGGAGGTTGTTTTTTCCAATGTTGGCAAATGCTATAAACAGCATGTGGCATTTCCCATAACAATACACGCAGCTTGTGCATCAATCCGACACCTTGTACCGCATGCATTTTTAACAGCAATACATCTTCACCGCGTTCAGGTAATAATTTGGCTTCAAGCCCACGTTCTGCACCGATAAAGCTGACATGCAGTTGACTCCACTGCTCACGGGCAGCATCAGCTAATGCCAAAGCTGGCATCACATGCCCACCTGTGCCGCCACCAGCGATGCAGAGTTGAGGAGCTGTGTCAGTCATACGGTTGCCTCAGCACTTTTCTTATGATGCATTGTATTGTTTTGCTCTACAGGAAGATGCCTGTAAATGCCCAATAAAAGCCCCATTAAAATGCAATTTCCAAACAGTGCGCTACCACCATACGAGAAGAATGGGATAGGCATGCCCTTGGTTGGAATCATGCCCATCACTGCACCAAGGTTGATAAAGAAGCTAATGCCAATGAGTAAGGTACAACCCGTTGCTAATAAGCGTTCGAAGGTTTGTTCGCATCGCATTGCCAGTTGCAGCCCGCGCATAATTAAGATGCCGAAAATAATAATCAGTCCAGCTGTGCCAATCAGTCCAAGCTCTTCACCCATGACTGCGGCGATAAAATCGGTGAAGGCTTCTGGTAAGTAAAAAAGCTTTTGCACACCTTGTCCCAAACCTGCGCCAGTCAGTCCGCCAGAGCCGAAAGCAATCATAGATTGTATCAATTGATAACCACTACCAAATTGATCTGCCCATGGGTTGGTAAAGCTTAATAGGCGTTCGACACGATAAGGCTCTGCAATCATGGCGATGATGGCAATCGGTGTTAAAATTGCGGCAATACTCGCTAGATGGCGAAAAGGCACACCGCCAACAAACCATAGTGTGAAACATACACTGGCAAGCAGTACCGAATTGCCAAAATCGGGCTGTAACATCAGTAATACAAGTGCGATGCAAAGTATAAATAGCATGGGCGCTAGACCACTGGAGAGTTGTTGCAGGCGATCAGGAAATGTGCCCATATAATATGCCATGTATAAAATAATGATGGGTTTAAGTAATTCAACTGGTTGCAAACTCATGCCGAAAAATGAGAACCAGCGGGTTGCACCATGTAGACTTTGACCTGTAAGTAGAACCGTGAGCATCACCAGTAGAGCAATGATAAGTAGTGGCAAACATGCAGCTTTCCACCATGACGGATGCACACGAGAAACCCCCCACATGAGTAATAGTCCAAGCGGAATATAAATCAGCCAATGGCGAATGATTCGAAAAGCATCGTCGTAGCGAACTTCTGCAACACTCAAGCTGGCACTACCGACCATAAGTATGCTTAACGTTAGCAATGCTACGACGCAGCCAAGTAGAATAGAATCAACAGCGGGGCGCATTAGCTTTGCTTCTCCAGATGTTGAATGGCTTTGGCAAAAGCACGACCGCGTTCCATATAATTGGCAAACTGATCTTGGCTAGCTGCCGCTGGTGACAATACAACAGGCAACGTGCTTGCATGGCTGGCAGCCATCATGACAGCTCGTTCGATTGTGCCGCCGACCGTGTAGCTGATGCCTGCTTTTTGCAACAGCTCAATATATGGCCGCTTTTCTTTGCCAATAATAATGGCATGGGAGACGTGATTGCGAATGGTATTTGATAAAGGAGTTAAATCGAGATCTTTACGCAAACCACCGCAAATCCAAATGCTTTGTTCAAATGAATTTAGTGCTGCTTGTGCAGCGGCAGGGTTGGTTGCTTTGGAGTCATCAAACCAATCATGTCCAGCTACATGCGCAATCAAACGCAAACGGTGTGGCAGGCCTCTAAATGATGAGATTGCCTCACGAATTACTTTATTGGAAACACCGAAATCAGCCGCAGCTTGTGCTGCAACAGCTAGATTGATGTGCTGATGCAAACCGCGTGTAGGGATGCGTTGGCAATTGATGCTTTGGCGGTGCCCATCTTGATGCCAAAATAAGCGGTCTTGTTTATCGGTGCTTACAATGCCAGCAGCCAGCCTTTCAATGGCAGGATCATCTTCGGAAAGCTGACCGAAACGATGGACTTGAACACCACGACCGGCCAACTCTTCGCTTAATGCATCCCAGCGTTCGCCGGCTGGCAGCATAGCCGTATCACCCGCCGTTTGATGGCTGAAAAGGCGTAGTTTTGCTTCTAAATAGGCTTCTTCATTCACATGCATATCGGCATGGTCAGATTGAATGTTAAGCAATACTGCCCAATAAGGGTGAATATGATTACAACGTTCTAGTTGAAAGCTGGAAAGCTCCAAGGCGATACGGCTAGGTAATTTATTTTGACCAATAAGGTCGAGCATGGGCGTGCCAATATTACCACCTGTATCGCAGCCGCCAGGTAGTGTTTCTAACAATGTTTGAATGATTTGTGTGGTGGTTGTTTTGCCATTGGTGCCTGTAATGGCAATCAAGGGTGTATTGCAATGCTCTAAAAACAGCCCTAAATCACCCTGCATGGGAACACCCGCATGACGAGCTTCTTGCAAAGCAGCTTTCTGCCAGTGAATACCTGGACTAACCCAGATAAAATCAAATGTTTGTAAAATTTTACTCTCTAACGCACCACAATGTAATGGGATATTTAAAGCATCTGGGAGTGTGCTCATATTTTCATCAAAGGCTTCGCATAAGATGCCTTGCTGCAATAGGAACTGGGCGATGGATATGCCTGTTTTTCCCATGCCGATGATGGCGTGTTTTTGTAGTTTTTTTGTAGTCATGATCTTAGCGAATCTTCAAGGTGGCAAGTGCCACCAAGGCCAATAGAAATGAGATGATCCAGAAACGTACAATCACCTTAGGCTCAGGCCAGCCCTTTAATTCATAATGATGATGAATCGGAGCCATACGAAAGACACGTTTACCTGTTAACTTAAAGCTAGTCACTTGCACGATGACGGACACCGCTTCCAGTACAAACAATCCACCCGCAATCGCCAATAGGAACTGTTGATGCACAGTACAAGCCACAAAACCCAAAGCCCCACCCAATGCCAAAGAACCAACATCGCCCATAAAGACTTGTGCAGGATAGGTGTTAAACCATAAGAATCCCAAACAGGCTCCCATGATAGCACCGCAGAAAATGGTTAACTCACCTGCGCCAGGAACATAAGGAATTAATAAATAGCTAGAGAACTGCGCATGACCAGCAAGATATACAATCACTGCCAAAGCCATGGCTGTCATAAAGGTTGGCGTAACTGCCAAACCATCCAAGCCATCGGTTAAGTTAACGGCATTGGATGTGCCAATGAGTACAAAAATAACGAATAAAATATACCAGTAACCCATATCCCATTGCACAGCAAAGAAAGGAATGTCAACAATAGGAGCCGTGCTTTGCATGAGTCCAATTGCTGCAATACCAGCGAATAAAAGCTGTAATAATAATTTCCAGCGACCAGCCAGACCTTTACTGTTTTGCTTGCTTAGCTTGAGATAATCATCCACGCCGCCGATAAGCCCAAAACCTAAGGTAACCAACAATGCTAACCAGATAAAATGATTGTTTAAATCAGCCCATAACAATGTGGAGATGGTTAAACTAAATAGAATAAGTAAACCGCCCATGGTTGGCGTACCTTGCTTGGATAAATGGCTTTGTGGACCATCCTCACGGATAGGTTGACCTTTACCCTGTAAATCTTTCATCCAACGAATAAAGACAGGACCTACAAGCCAGCAAATGATCAATGAGGTCACCAACGCGCCTATGGTGCGGACAGTGATATACTGAAACAGGTTCAGGAATGAATAGTCCTCAATTAATGGGACGAGAAGGTTATATAACATGTGTACTTCCTTGCTCTGTCAGCAGGGCAACAACTTTACAAAGCTGCATACCATGCGATGCTTTTATGAGTATGGTATCTTGGGCTGTAAACATAGATGGATGCTCATTTAACCACGTTAGCAAAGCATCCGTATTTGCAAACCATTGGGATGTTGGGTGCTGTCGATGTAAGCCCTGCATGTGCGAACCAATGAGTATCAGCATATCGACGTGTGATACATCGAGTTGTTTGTGAGCGGACTCTGTATCAGCGCCCAACTCAGCCATATCACCGATAATGGCAATGCGACGTTTTGGCATGGCTGCTAGGGTGTGAAGTGCGGCTTGCATGGAAATAGGATTAGCATTGTAGCTGTCATCCAAAATCACAGAGCCATTGATGCCAGCAAGGCTTTGTAAGCGCCCCTTTACAGGCTGCCAAGATGCCAAGATGTCGGACAACTCTGCAAGACCGGTATGACGCTGATGTTGTTGTAAATATTGTATGGCAATCGAGGCAACAAAAGCCATGTTCGAGCCCCAATGTGGTGCAGGAAGTGGTAGTGATAAACATGCAGTTTCATCTTGATGGCGCAACGTCAACGTCTTACCTTGTAACTGCCAGCCTACAAAAGTTTCGATACAATTATGCTGAATAGCTTCTGGTAATTGTTTGCGAACCCCGTCTCCCAAAGCGCACCAGCCTTGTGGCTGTAGATGTTTTAATAGTAGAGACTTTTCATAAGTAACACCATGCAAGCCTCCCAAGCCTTCAGTATGGGCGCTGGTAATGCCTGTTAATATAGCAATATCTGGCTGTACAATTTCAGAAAGCCTTTGCATCTCACCGATTTCGCTGATGCCACATTCAATCAGTGCGATCTCGCTATCTTTAGCAATACTCAGAAGTGTCATGGGTACACCAATAAGGTTATTTAAATTGGCATGGGTTGCTGTTGTTTTTATGCCCAGAGCCTTGAAGGTATGTGCCAACATCGAACGAATCGTGGTCTTGCCGTAGGAGCCTGTAATGGCAATGACCGTTGTATTGCTTAATTTCTTTCTCCACGCATGGGCAATATCACCTAGAGCATGCAAGGTGTCAGCGACTTTTAATTGAGGCGTGTTTAAATCGCGCCAAGCTTGGATGCCCTGCTGATCACCAATGAGAGCACAAGCTTTATCATTTACTTGTGGGGCAAATACATGACCATCAAAATGCGGGCCGCGCAAGGCAAGAAAAGCATCATCTTGCTTAAAATAGCGGGAATCGGTTTGAATAGAGGTGATTTGCAGGCGCTCGATTTGATCTGGCATCTGATTAAGCCATTGACCGCCTGTGGCATGCTGAATATCTAAGCCGCTTAAATACATGAGACTTGCTCCGTATTTTTTTGGTGCAGTAAGTGGCGGGCGCATGCCATGTCGCTCCAAGGTAAACGCTCACCTTGAATATCCATATAGGCTTCGTGACCCTTGCCTGCGATGATTAAAGTGTCATCACTATTCATGTGCCTGATGGCATCGGCAATGGCTTGTTCACGATTAAGCTCTAGATGAACTTCCAAGTGATAAGGGTGAGCAATACCTTCTTCTATTTCCGATGCGATAATTTCTGGGCGTTCGTGTCGTGGGTTGTCGGACGTAATCCATATGACATCTGCAAATTCAGAGGCGATACGACCCATAGCTGGACGTTTTTCTCTATCGCGCTCACCACCACAACCAAACACTAACAATAGGCGTCCACGTGTGATGGGACGAATGCTTTCCAAACATGCTTGCAATGCTTCGGCTGTGTGCGCGTAATCAATAAATACTTGCAAGGCTCCAGCATCCACTGGCTGCATGCGTCCAGAAGGCGCGGTAACACCACATAATAAATCGGCGATATTTTGCAAGTCGAGTTGGTAATGGCTATGCAGCACCTGTGCGACAGCGGCGATATTTTCAGCATGGAAACGACCCACAGGAATGTCATCCACTACTATTTCTTTGCCTTGATATGCCAAACGTAACAAACCAGGAAGCTCTTGTTCCCACGTTAGCATGTCTACTTTCTCGCTGTGTTGGTATAAACCATGCGCATAGGCATGCAGCTTAAAGTCAGCTGAGGCAAGTTGTTTGGAGATATTTTTTTGATCATAATTATAAACAACGGTTCCGCCATGCTTGCCTGTATGGTAAATAAAACGACTTTTTAATGATGCATAAGCCTCGAAACCGCCATGATCTTGTAAATGGTCATGTCCTAGCGTTGTCCACACACCTGCATCAAAGTGCAGACCTGCAATACGTTGTTGCTCTATGCCATGTGATGAAACTTCCATAACCAGTGCTGGGATATTCTGTTTGTTAGCAGCAGATAGTAGGTGATGTAAGGTTAATATGGATGGGGTGGTATTACCCAAGTCACGAATATGATCATGATCTTCAACCCAACCCAGTGTGCCAGAAGACCATGCCGAGCCATATTTCTTTGCTAAAACCTCACGTAAAATCCATGCGACACTGGTTTTTCCATCAGTGCCTGTAATACCAATACATTGGGTTTTACTTTGTTCTGTCTGAAAGTAGCGACGCAGAAAGGTGCCAGCCTCATCCATATTGGACAAGTACAGGCATGGAACACTGCTATTTATATAGTCGTTGCCGATATAAATGATACTGCTAGCACCTGCAGCAATGGCATATTGGATATACTCGTGGCTTTGTTCTGCGGTGCGCGGCATACATAAAAAAGTATCACCTTGTTTAATCGCACGAGAATCATCACAAATATTTTGGATGTTGGAGTCAGCACCTGCAAAGTCATAACCCAGTGAGGTAAAGCTTTGTGGGTGAGGTAGGCTCATTGCCTTGAGATATTGCATGGCATTATTCATTGAGCCATACCTCAATATCAGAGCCTGCGGATAAGGCGGTAAGCGGGTGAGGTGATTGGCGAGTTACCCAACCCGAACCATGGCTACGTAAAGCATAACCTTGTTGCTCTGTCCGTTGGAATGCCTGCCTTAAAGATAACCCCATCAAATGAGGTGTAATACCTGATACGGATATATGATTGGGGATGGTGGATGTTTGTTGGACTTGCCAGTCTGTTGAACCCTGATTTCTTGGAAGTGAGCCAAGATATGGCAGTGTTGTGGCAGCAATTTCGCGAAAAACAGGCGCGGCAACCACACCTCCATAAATGGATTTTTGTGGTTCATCAATCACGACTACAATGACAATTTCAGGGTTTTCAGCAGGAGCAAAACCAGCAAATACGGCGGTGAACTTATCCTTGGAATACGAACCTTGTTTTGTTGCTTTTTGAGCCGTACCTGTTTTTCCTGCTACATCATAGCCGGCTGGAACGGCACGTTGTCCTGTACCATTGATGCCTGTTGCGGCGATTAACATTTGTGTGACCGCTTGACTTGTTTTCTCTGTAAATACTTGTACACCTTGACTTTTTTCATTGGATAATATGAGGCGAGGTGTGAGTTTAATGCCATGGTTTGCAAAAACGCTAAATGCCGCTGCGAGTTGCAACGGCGTAGTGGCGATACCTTGCCCAA
>CAYPXU010000041.1:0-10596 GCA_964414875.1 uncultured Zetaproteobacteria bacterium
AATCTTGGACTGGAAAATACCTAAAACCCTGCTTGTAAGTTTGTGAATATCTAGGACAGCCCCAACATTATTTAACAGTTTTTATGATGTATCCAGCTTTGGGTGTTTGTGTCAGATTCATGCCATTGAGTGCTGCAATGCGGTCGGCGGTAAATCGCCCCAGTATTTGCTGGGATTGACGCGCCAATGATGACCAAGAATCGCCTTTCTTCCATATATGTAGCGCAATACGCGGAATGCCACTCGATTTCTTTTCATCATAGAACTTTAAAGAGTTTTGGATGGCTTTAAAATCAGCTTCGTACTGAGCAATATCGCCGCGAGGTGCCCACATAAAGAGCAAAAATGCTTGTGAGCCTTTGAGCCATATAGTGGCATCGATATAGGCCATGCTTACATGGGGAGCGCTGGTTTTAATACGTGCATGTGCCGATGGATAACCCAATATTTTGCCCGATGTTAGGTTTTCAATGTGACGTTTGGGAAAAATTGATTCTAATAACTTTGCCGCCGTGCGACGTTTACTTAATGATTTAATAGAGAGTTCAAAATAAACCTTTTTTTGACGTATGCGGGCGGTAACAGCTTGTGCTGTATTTTTAATGACCCAACGTTCAGGGAATTTCAATTGTAAGTTTAGATCAGGGTGTAAAAAACGTTGTCCGACAACAGCTCCTTGTTCGGGGCTATCACCATAGGGATAACCATCCAAAGCGGATAGCATACGCTGGTGATTGATTAAACCGTTGTTTTTACCCAATGCTTTTGCTTGTTGGTGCGTTTGTGATAGCCGCTTCTGGGTTTCAGGATGGCTGGCAAATGCACCGTGGTATTCGACTACTTTATCGCCGACATCTTTTTTCTCTTTTTTATCAATCTCTTCTAGGCGTTGAAGGGTGGCTAATAACTGTTCAACAGCCTGTGGGTCGTAACCTGCTTTAGGGATATATTTGAGTGCTAACTTATCAGCTTGCAGTTCTTGGTCACGACCATAACCACTAATAAAAGAAGCCGCTAGTAAATCTGTAAGGTTGGATGTCCCAGGTTGCATGGGTACAAAAATTGAAGTGACCACCATGCCCAGCTGATAGGCTTGAATTTGTGTATAGCGTTGTACGGCATGGCGAGCTGTAACATGGCCAATTTCATGAGCCAGTACAGCGGCAAGTTCAGCTTCACTGTTTAAATGATTTAAAAGCCCTCGATGAATATAAATATGCCCACCAGGCAAAGCAAATGCATTGATCGTAGCATCATCGACAACACGGAAGTGATAAAAAAGTTCAGGCCGATCAGCGATGGTGGCGACACGTTGCCCAACTTCATTCACAAATACGGTAAGTGGATCCTTTTCATCCAATAGAGGAAGCTGTTGATTGTATTGCGCAGCTAATTTTAAGCCCAATGCAAGCTCTGCCTTTTCTGACATTAAAACAAAATCTTTCTCTTTGCTTGCAGGGTTGGTTGCGCAGCCAGTCATGTATGCAGCAATAATGAAAAGTAACACATGTTTTATAGACATTATTTTAGCTCCAAATCAGCAGGGGAATATAAGGATAAGAAAAGGTTTCCCTTGCTGGATATGCGAATTTTACCACGGATAGTGATGGTTTGACCTAGACGCAAAGCAGGTGGTTTTTGAAATGATTTCCTTGCTTTTTTGGCAATACTGACATGCAGTTTTCCTGTTCGAAACGACCAGTTCTTCATGCTATCGACCTTGCCTTGTATCACACGAAACTGACCAATAACCTTGGATGATAGGCTTTGACTATTCAGTAATTTAAATCGCTTTGTAGCCCAAATACCTCGTTTTTCTCTTTGTGCTAGATGTTCGGCTTTAAGTAGCTTTTTTACCCAGCGAGTGTTGGGTTCAAAGGTATAGACATGGGCATAACCTGCTTCAATCATATATTGATTGACCCAAAGCCCATCTTGCATCCAAACGTGCGCCAGAGTGCGCCCATAACGATCTTTTTTCGCTTTATCAAAGCTAAGGCGAACCTGCTTACCTAGGATTAGCTTTTTAAGCGCGAATGCAGCTTTATTGCCACCCACTTGAGCGCGGCTGTCGCGATGTTGAACTTCTGGAGTGTTTAAGTTCAACAAGCGAACTTTCTCACCACTACGTGTTTTGAATGTGTCACCATCATAAACTTTAGTGACACTTACCCAACGTCCATCGGTAATAATTGATAATGTACCTGCTAATGTAATACTGGGAAGGCAAACTATAAACAGTAGTATAGATGTGCGAGCGAAGCTTCTTGCCGGGTTTATGACTGTAGGCTTCCTACAAGTTCGTTGTAAGACTTCATATTATGTTGTCTAAGATAGTCACGCAAACCATTGCAGACTTTACCGCAAATAAGAGGGTCATAAAATAGCCCTGTGCCAAGCCCAAGCGCATCGGCTCCTGTAATGGCAAACTCAATCGCATCGTTTGGACTTACCAGGCCACCTTGCCCCAAGATAGGTATCTTGTATTTGCTAGCAATAGCACGGGTTTGATGAATTTTCCATAAAGCGACTGGCTTAATTGCAGGGCCAGATAGTCCGCCAGATATATTGCCGATAATAGGTGTGCGTTTTTCAATATCCACAGCCATACCAACAAGGGTATTGATCACTGATAGTCCATCTGTACCAGCTTCAATCACCATACGAGCAGTTTCGGCAATATCGGCATTGTTGGGAGATAATTTGGTAATCAAAGGCTTACTGGTCATCGGACGCATGGCTTCGACTACCCTAGCAGCCATTACAGGATCATTGCCAAAATGTACGCCGCCTTCCTTAACATTTGGGCAGGAGATATTGATTTCAATAGCTGTAACAGGTGAATCATCATACATGCGCGCAACTTCTGCATAATCTTCTAAGGATGAGCCATTGGCATTTGCCCAAAATTGCGTTTCATGGTGTGGCAGTTTGGGGAGAATTTTATCAATGACATAACGTGTGCCAGGATTTTGCAGGCCAATGGCATTCAGCATGCCTGATGGCGTTTCATAAACACGATGTGGGGCATTTCCCATACGCGGTTCAACGGTAGTTCCTTTAAGAATTACGGCACCTACATCACTATTGTTAAACCCCTCAATACGGGTGTATTCCTCGCCAAAACCCACACACCCCGAGAGCAATACCAACGGTGTTTGCAGAGTTAGCCCTGCAAAGGATGTGGAAAGGTCGATGTTTGTTGTTGGTGTGGTCATACAGTTTGTTGAATACCTGCTAAATACCAAGTTGGATCATCAGATTGAGGACTATGACGGAAAATCCATGTTTCATGCATTTCATGGGCTTGTGATTCGGTAGCTTGAGCTGTGCTATTTAATACTTCTTCTTTAAGCATGGCATGGAATTGTATGGCAACCCACTCATCATCGGATTCAACCCAGCTATCAATCATATTTGCTTCTAACATGCCAACTTCAGTGTGGGTTTGATCTTTGCCTAAGGCTTGTATATCGGATTCGATTTTATCGGCAATGTCAGAGGTGCAAAAAGTGCGAATATCTTGCATATCTTTTTTATCCCAAGCTGCTTGCATGCGCATGAAAATATCTTTGGCAGCAGGAATGAAGTGTGCTTCGTCCACATCAGGGCGCAACATATGTCCTGAGGCTTGCGGGCTAGTCTCAGAGGATGTGAATAAATCTTCTTGTGTAGTTTGTTGTTCGGGTTGTTGACCTGCATAAGCATAGTCTTGAGAATTGTTTTGCATTTTGCGGCGCATAAACCATAAGAAACCAAAAATAATTGCGCCAATGATGAAAATATCGAAGAAATTAATGCCGTCAAATGCGCCACCGAAGAACATTGCTCCCAAAAGCCCGCCAAGAGCCAAGCCACCAAGGATTCCCATCATACCGCCACGCGCTGGAGATGCAGTAGCCTGTTTGCTGGAGTTTTTTTGTTGCGACATACGCGGCGAAGCACTTTTTTTATTAAAGCTTTTACCAAAGCTAGAACCCATACCAAAACGTTTGGCTTCGGCATGGTCAATGCCTGAAACAAACAAACAAAATAGGGCGAGCATGCTAAAGGTTAAAAGTTTTTTCATGATGTTTCTCCAGTGCTGTAACGTAATTGTGCAAGCCGTGCCTCAAACATGGCGTGGCGAAGTTGGCGATTTTTGATGCTTTTCAGTTCAGATGCAAGCTGTTTTTTCTGTAATAGGCTAACAGGCTTGGCATCGGGCTTGGGTTTATTGGGGCGAATGCCTGCTACTGCCTGCACGCGGGTGAATATCTTAGCGATACGCCCCATGCGTGCTTGTTCAAAACAAGACTTTCGAATGTCATCACGCAGAAAAATAATTTGTTGTGCCATAGTGGAATGGCTAACTGCAATAATTAAGGTAGTGCTGCCATCGGCGCTTGGTTTTAGTTCAATAGGTTCGGTACGTTGTGCCAGCATCGGTCCAACAATATGCGGCCATAATCTGCGCAAACGTGATAAACCTACCAGTTGATCCAAGCGTTCAGATCCTAAAATTTTAGATAGATTGAGGTGAATATCCGTGAGGTTGGATCTTTTTCTAAGTTTTTTCTTGACCATAAAAAATATTTAAAAAGGAAGCTTTTTGCCACCAAGAATATGGGCATGAAGATGAAATACTTCCTGACCACCACCTTCGCGGACATTGATGACAATACGATAGCCAGCATCAAGGTTTAATACATCGTTGGCAATATGGTTCACCTTGCTCATCAACGTACCCAGCAGGGCAGGGTTGTCCACATCTGCTAAGGTCGGAATATGCTCTTTTGGAATAACCAAGACATGGGTAGGCGCTTTGGGATGAATATCTTTAAATGCAAAGACATCATCATCTTCATAAACTTTGTCGCAAGGAATTTCACCTGTAATAATTTTACAAAACAGACAATCACTCATTTTTTCTTTCCTTGTTCTACATATTGGCTTGCAACAAGCTGCTTGAAATCATCTAAGAATTGTACAATTTGTTGGGAGGATAGTTGTTTGCATTGTTCCAAATACTCAGGTGTGAAATATTGAATGGGTCGAGATTTATGTGTCATAAGCTTTCCAATGCTTTAATATCTTCCAAATCTTGTACTCTTGATGCCTTTTTCTTCATAGTAATTAAGTCATTTTTACTCAGCACTTGTATACTGTGACTGCCAACCTGTTTGCGAACGATTTGTTTGCCTATTAAATCTTCTGTGATAATAATATCAACGCATTCCATAGGGTTGTGCGGATTTATAAATGACCAAGCAATCAAATTATTTGCATCCATATATGCTTTGCGATGCTTGAATAATTCACTGGCATGTATGGGTAATTTAGGCTGTAAATGTATGCTTGTGAGTATGTCCTCGGCTTTTTCAAAATCTTGTAGTTTCAAGGATATAATAATGTCCACATCAATGGTTCCGCGCACTGCACCATGCAAGGCAACGGCATAACCACCGACCAATGCATAAGGAAGCTTTGCCTTTTCAAAGGCCTGAGTGATGCGAATTAAAAACATAGAACAACTTTATAGTGTTTACCCTGAAAAGTGAATGTTTGCATGATGTTTAATCATTTCCTCTTTTAAAGTTTTGGATAACTTCTTGATGCGCAATTCTTCTTTAAGTGCTTCGGAATGGTTGCCTACTGTGATTTGATAGACCAGCGCAAGTGGTGTTTTACCGCGTAAAAACTTGGCACCTTTTCCTGCTTGATGCTCTTTAAAGCGTCGCTCTACATTCGTGCTGATACCCGTATAAAGAACATTGCCTTTACAGCGAATTATATAGAGAAACCATGTTGTTGAAGCAGTCATTATAGGATGGATAATACTTCAAAAATTTTTTCTTTGCCCATGATTTTTAAAGAAAAGTCATCACCCATAGTTTTTCCAAGCATGGCTTTTCCAAGAGGTGATTTGGGCGTGATGACGGTAATGGTTTGTTGGCGATAGTTTATCTTTAAACCACCTGCATCGGCGGCCATCCATAAAAATGTTTGTTTATCCTCTTCATCGATGAGGATGATATATGCCCCTAATTCAATACTTTTAGATGTTTGTAAAGTGAGTTGTTTAAAATAAGCTAATGAGCGTTCAAGCTCCAACAAGCGGGTGCCTTGCCCTTGTGCCAAATAGGATGCTTCTAGCCCCATGGTTTCATACTTAGATGAACCCAAGCAGTCTTTGTGGGTTGCTGTATCGCGCGCCATCTTAACCGCTTGTGCAGATACAGCGATGTCCGTTTCAAGCTTTTGAATGATTAAAGCCAGAATAGCTTTTTTGTTGGTATGTTTAATAGGGTTAGATTCCTAATTTCAACAACAAATGCGGTAAAGCATCATTGACGGATAAGTGTATTGGTATCGGTATGTTCAAAGGTTTTTCTATAAATGTCGAGCATGATGTTTTGTTCATACTTCAATGTATCAGCATCAATCGTCAGTGTTTGCGTAAATGCTGTGGTACGCGCATTTTTCTGCATAAATGATGATTGGGCAATGCCACCATCAAAGCCAGTGTCTTCGGCAGATACTTCAATCATGGTGATGCTTGGCGTGTCATCTGTATCCAATACTCTGCCACATGCTACCACACCAACACCGCGCGGAATGGTAAATGAATGGGTAATGACACCCGTGACTGAATCCCAAGACCAATAGCCCACTTGATGATGGAATACATCGCCACTTTCAGCGCGTTGCACGATTTGTTTGTAGTGAAGTACAGCAAGCGTTTGCGCTTGTGCGTTACCGACATCACCAATAGCTTCAAAAGTAATCGTTTCAAAGTAGGGATTATTTTCTTCACCATTGGGTTTAGGGGCAATATCTGTACCTTTATCGCCTTTCCATGTGCCAATCAGTTGTGCTAATGGTCCGTAATTAATTTCGCTCATTTTCTCTCCATTGTTAAAAGTAACTTTTATTGCGATAAGTTTGGATTACTTCATCTAGCTTTTTCCCTTATGTGTTTGAGAAATAATAAACAACGTATCTTCAATATGATAGTGAATAGCAGCCAAGTATTAATGAGTCCCGCCACTCATTACGTGATTCATCATGATATTCTTTTTCATCACACTCAAATGCAGCTTTCCGCCCATCCTCAAGTGTATATACAAAGTCTAAGCGAAAGTTCCCATAAATTGTCGAAACAGGAAATTGAGGTGTTTCGTTGTGTCATAAGAAAACTTATCTTCTATAGGACTTTCGGTTTGTAGGTTAGTTTCAAACTTACACATGGTGTATTATTTTATTCTCGAAGCCTTTTCATCATGCCCAGACACACCAAAGCGACGAGCAAGTTCATTCAATACATCATCAGGGCTTAAACCTTTTTGCGCCAGCATCACCATGGTATGAAACCATAAATCGGCAGTTTCATAGATAATTTCTTTTTTATCATTGTTTTTGGCGGCGATGATGGTTTCAACGGCTTCTTCACCAATCTTTTCCAGCATTTTATCAGGCTTGGCATACAACGATGCGACGTAAGAGGTGTCTGGAGACTCAGACTTACGCGCTTCAAGAATAGCAGAGAGTTCTTTTAGGATATTGTTACTCATGATGTATCTCCAGCGGTATGTTCTTCCACTTGCGTAATTAGACTTTGTACTTCTTTATAGGCTTCTTGCCAATCAAAAGGTTCGTTATCACATAAACCATAACGAAATTGTACAGCGAATGGGTTGAGTTCAGCAACTGACCATAAATGCTCAATATTTTGATTGTTGGATTCAAGTTGATTGAGTAAATAACTTAAATCATGGGTTTTGGTAATGGGTTCGCCGAGAGAAACCAGCCATGCCTTTAAGGCTTTCTCAGTTGCCTGTTGCAGGTGAAAGCCAACGATTTCAACATCAGGGTCATCAGCTAAAGCAAGTATTTTAGCTGCTTTAAGATCTTTTTTTGCCATCAATAGCAAAGGGGAAGGGTGGTTAGCTAGATTCATATAAAATTTCACCTTGCTGCTGGATGGGTTGAAGTAAATGCTGATTTTTTTCTTGCTGTAATTCGCTTTCACTAAAGATCAGTAAATCTTTAGGAATAGCATAAGAAGCTAAAGCTCTATAAAGCTTGGCAGCTTCTTTGCGGCGACTCCGTTTAGCATCAAAAGGATCTTGTTCGATGATACATAAATCAATATCGGAATCTTGTGTAGCATTTCCTGTTGCGTATGAACCAAAGAGAATCACGCGTATAGGGTGAACTTCTTGCACAATGGTATTGACCATGGCTTGAATCTCTTTTTGGGTCATCATTGGCTGATGCTCACGTTAAGGGGGCCTCAATCGTGATCCAATCATCACCTTGTTTTTGTTTGTAAAAACAAGATTCACGGTTGGTATGGCAGGCAGGACCTGTTTGCTCAATCAACAATAAAAGCGTATCACCATCGCAATCCAAATACATATCCAATACCTTTTGCACATTGCCGCTGGACTCACCCTTTTGCCATTGGGCTTGGCGGGAACGTGAATAGTAGTGGGCATAGCCTGTTTCCATAGTTTGTTGAACAGCTTCTTTATTCATCCATGCCATCATCAATACACGCTTGCTTGTCGCATCTTGAGCGATAGCAGGCACTAGACCTGCGTTGTTAAACTTGATGCTACTCAATAGGCTTATCATGCAGTCAAACGTGCCAAAACACGCTCTGCCGCAGCGATGGTGTTATCAATATCTTTATCGGTGTGTGCCGCAGATACAAATGCTGCTTCATATTGTGATGGTGCTAAATACACGCCTTCCAGTAGCATTTCATTGAAGAAACGACCGAAAAATGCCAAGTCGCAATGCTCGGACACATCGGAACCACATGTTACATGTGCTAATTCGGTGAAAAATACAGTGAACATCGAACCAAAGCGATTGCCCGTTGCAGGCACACCTGCGGCTTTACAACCTGCCAATAATCCTTCAAACAAGCGTTTGGATTTGGCTTCGAGTTCGTCATATAATTTTTCATCACGCAAGCGGGATAATGTTTCCAAACCAGCACGCATGGCGAGTGGGTTGCCTGATAATGTACCTGCTTGATACACTGGGCCATCAGGTGAAATCATGCGCATAATATCTTCGCGCCCACCATAAGCTCCGACAGGCAAACCACCACCAATGATTTTACCCAAACATGTTAAATCAGGTGTGATGCCAAAACGTTTTTGAGCACCACCAGAAGATACGCGAAAACCACACATGACTTCATCAAAAATAAGCAATGTGCCTTCAGCATCGCAGATGTCGCGTAGTTGTTGTAAAAAACCATTGTTATACAAGTCCATCACACCTGTGTTACCAGGTACAGGCTCAACGATAATACAGGCAATTTCACCTTTATTTTCAGCGAATAAAGTTTTGATAGCCTCAAAATCATTGAAGGGTGCGGTTAGTGTGAGTTTGGCATAATCATTGGGAACACCTGCGGAATCAGGCTCGCCAAAGGTTGCTGCGCCCGAACCAGCTTTGACCAAAAAACCATCCGCATGACCATGATAACCGCCATCAAATTTGATGAATTTATCACGACCTGTAAAACCACGCGCCAAACGTAATGCACTCATAGTGGCTTCAGAGCCCGAGCTTACAAAACGAATGACATCAATCGATGGAACCATGTCAATGACCATTTGTGCCAAATCAATTTCAAGCTCGCATGGCGCACCAAAGGACACGCCTTTTTGTGCGGTTTCGGTGATGCCTGCAATGACAGCATCATGGGCATGCCCCAAAATCATAGGTCCCCAAGAACCAACATAATCAATATATTTGTTGCCATCGACATCGCTAATATATGCGCCTTTGGCATGGTCGAAAAAACGTGGCGTGCCACCCACACCTTTAAAAGCACGAACAGGTGAGTTTACACCACCTGGAATAATCTTTTTGGCTAGTTCAAAGTCTTTTAGAGATTGTTGAATGTTGGAAGCTGGCGCTGACATAGTGATCCTTTACGAATAAATTAAAATGGTGGCAAAACCCTAAACAGCCAAGGGCAACTTGTCGAAAGCATTTAGCCTCGTTTTAACAAGTTTTTCGATGTGTACGACTACAGGGCACCTCGAAAAAACCTCGCTACTTCGTCAAACTTGTGCTTTTCGTCCCTAGCGGCGTTGAATAAAATGGGGGCAATAGCGTTGCTATTACCCAGTTCATTGCGCCTTGCAATAAACGAAAATCAACGGCGCTTGACTCGCACGAGGTTTTTCGAGGTGCCCTACATACCCTTGGCTTTAAAGTGGTGAGGACTAGAAAAACTTAATTGGTATTATTTGTTATACTGAATCCAAGCATCAGTAATACCTTGTTTTTTTAGTTTGTGAGCAAAATTCACAGCTTGTTGTTTGTCGGCAAAACCTGTGGCGACAATGCGATACCACTTACTACCTTTTACAACAACGGCAACAATGCTTGTTTGTATGCCTTTGAGTACTTCACGCTGCTGCTCTCTTTTTGCCTTTTTCATGGAGTTATGTGAAGAGATAATGACACTCCATGTGTTTTTCTGGGGTGTGAGTTTTACTTCTTTGATAGGTGTAACAGGCGTAACAGGTGTAACAGGTGTAACAGGTGTAACAGGTGTAACAGGTGTAACAGGTGTAACAGGTG
>CAYPXU010000041.1:10696-11403 GCA_964414875.1 uncultured Zetaproteobacteria bacterium
TAACAGTCGTTTCGACTGGTACATTGTTTGTTAAAGGTATTGTTTCACGTTTAACTTTTAGACTGTCGACATCTTGTTTAAGCGAGATTAATTGTTTTTGAACAGCAACAAGCTCTGATTGTTGGTTTGTTGATTGATAGTTTTGGAGGTCATTTTGTACGACGTTAATTCGAGAGGAAAGTGCGTCAATTTGAGATTGTGTAGACATGCTTGACCATGCGCCAGTCAAACCAGCAATCAGCGCAATAAGGGATATGCCAAGCATTGCCATGCTAACACCATTTGAAGGTTGGTTTGCATTAGAGTCTGGTTGTTTTTTTACTGTGGGTGGTTTGGCTTTTTTTTCTTTCCTGGTGTCCGTTGGAGCTGTAATAGGTTTTACAGGTATATCAGATCCATCTTCTGAGGGCATTTCTTTTGGGGAAGTTTCTTCTTTTATGGACTTATCCACGGTTGTAGTCGTTTCTTCAGGCTTCTTTTCTTGTTGAATTTTATCGTCAAATTCATTGCTAAGTTCATTCATTTCTTTGCTGAGTTCATCGAAATCCATATTGTCCTCTACGGAGAGGACTGTTTCTTCGAGGATATCATATGGTTTGGCTTTTTTCTCTTTCCTGGTGTCCGTTGGAGGTGTAATAGGGTTTGCAGGCACATCAGATCCATCTTCTGAGGGCATTTCTTTTGGGGAAGTTTCTTCTTTTATGGAC
>CAYPXU010000042.1:0-11378 GCA_964414875.1 uncultured Zetaproteobacteria bacterium
GCATGCTGTTTGACGCCCATAAACCCAATTTTATGATGGGTGCTGAATAGTTACCCATTATTTAAACCTCTATGTGCTCGAAAGAATCATATATTCATTTCAATCTATCAGTGACCCTGTTTGGTTGTTGATAACAGGCTGAAAGTATGTAAGCTTGTTTGTAAAGGGGAGGATGCTTGATGGATCATCAACCAGAACAACAAACCCCTATAAAACAGAGTATTAAAACAAAGATATTTTTTGTTTTAACTGTAACACTTACCTTGGTTTTTGGCGTAACGTTTTACTTCCTATCTGGACAACAAAACAAAATAGTCATGCAGCAATCGCAAGCAGGGGCCGAGGAAACTGCTTATGCATTATTAGCAAGTTTAGAAACATTGATGCTCGCTGGCGATGGTAATTTGGCACATGACTGGCTTGAAAGGGTGCGCAAAGAGTCCAGAATTGAACAGGTGGATATTTTCCGCAGAGATGGTTCACATGCATTTCGTGATCTAAATACCATCCATCAAGTAAATGCTTTTTTGAATAGTCAGGAATTTATGCGGTCAGCCCTTGCCCCCAAACAAGCGACTGATATTTCGCCCCGTGACTTTAAAGCGGCCTCACAAGGCAAGGCTATTGTCATAAATCAAAATAAAAAACAACAGCTGGTATTTTTATTGCCCATACCGCTTGGAGAGCAATGCAAAGCATGTCACGGCTATGATTCATCACCCGTGCGCGGTATTTTAAGGGTCACCACATCCACAGCTTCTGTGATACAGAAGGTTGAAGATCTGCGACTACAAGGCTTGATGATTTCAATTTTTTCAATGTTACTACTGGGGGGCATTCTCTTTTTTTATATGAAGAAGTGGATTATTACACCCATTTCTAAACTTTCGTTGGCAAGCGAAAAAATCAGTCAGAATGATTTTGATATTCAACTTGATATTCACGGCAATGATGAAATATCTGCTTTGGCGACAAGCTTTAATCATATGGTGGAATGTTTGCAAAAAACAACCGTATCCAGAGATTATGTGGATAGTATTATTGCATCTTTGGGAGAAATGCTGCTGGTCACCGATCATCAGGGATATATTCTTACAGCAAATCCAGCGACATTGAGGGTGTTGGGTTATTCAGAGAAAGAGCTTATAGGTATGCCAGTCAATGACTTGCTCTCAAAGGACGATATTTTACTGAATGATTCTGAAAATATAACACT
Organism: uncultured Zetaproteobacteria bacterium; assembly: GCA_964414875.1. Classification (GTDB taxonomy): domain Bacteria; phylum Pseudomonadota; class Zetaproteobacteria; order Mariprofundales; family Mariprofundaceae. Next base: position 1,217 of record CAYPXU010000042.1, read on the forward strand.
CACTCAAAAAGATGGTGTAAAAAGTGTTGAAGTAAGTTTTAGGGCGAAAAATGGGCAAAAGATAGCCGTTTTGGTAAGCATTTCGTTATTGCAAGGTAGCTCAGGAAAACAACGTCAAATTGTGCATGCGGCTCGTGATATGACGCAGCAAAAGAAAGCAGAGCGTGAACTTCGTTTGGCAGTCAAGGTGATGAATACCGTTTCTAATGCGATTATGGTGTGTGATATGGTGGGTAATATTCAGCTTATCAACCCAGCTTTTTCACGCATTACAGGCTATCAGCCTGAGGAAGTCCTTGGTAAGAACCCAAGAATTTTACAATCAGGTCGGCAATCTCCAGAGTTTTATAAACAAATGTGGAAAGGAATTCTGGAAAAAGGTTGTTGGGAAGGCGAGATTTGGAATCGACGCAAAAATGGCACAATTTATCCAGAATGGCTTATTATCACAATCATTAAAGATGAATATAATAATATCTCACACTATGTAAGTACTTTTCTTGACATTACGGAACGCAAAGATTTTGAGGTTAAGCTTGAGCATTTAGCCAATCATGATCCTTTAACTGGATTGCCAAATCGTTTGCTGTTTATGGATCGCTTAAGTCATGCGATGGAAATATCCAAACGTTCTAAAAGTAAAACTGCACTGATATTTATTGATATTGATGGCTTCAAACCAGTCAATGATACACATGGTCATAATGTAGGTGATGTGCTGCTGCAAGACATTGCTACGCGATTGCAACGTTGCGTGCGAACTTCTGATACTGTGGCACGTATTGGCGGCGATGAGTTCGTGATGATTATTGAGAATATTACTGACATTGATAGGGCTATAGAAATTGCTGAGAAATCTCTGCTATTGATGCGCAAACCTTTTATAATAGATGATTTGGAATGCCAAGTTGGTGCGAGTTTGGGACTAAGTATTTATCCTGATGATAGTATGGATTTGGATGAGTTGACGAGGCAGGCAGATGCTGCGATGTACCATGCAAAAAAATCAGGTCGTAACCGCATATCCATATATCACAATGATTTGAAATAGTGGGTTGCTTTCACCATTGCTGGTTTGCATTGTGAATAGGGGCAACGTTTGTCTGCAAAAATAGCTTGCTTAACATTCTTTGTCATACGGTTTAAACTTAGAGCATGTTATTACGTAGCCTAAGCCTGCTTTTATTTTTAAGCCTACCATGCATTTCGATTGCAGCTGATTTGGATGCCAGAAATATTATTCAGAAAGTGCAAGATTTAATGCGCTCTAACACCAGTACAGCGCGCTATAATATGCAGATCCAAACAGTAGATTGGCAGCGCACGATTCGTTTTGATGCTTGGGATGAACGTGTTGAAAAACGCTTTTTTATTCGGGTATTAGCGCCGCGCAAAGAGAAGGGTACTGCTTGGTTAAAGTCGGGTAAGAACTTATGGATGTATTTGCCAAAGCTGGAGCGTGATATTCGTATTCCAGCCTCTATGATGCTCTCTTCTTGGATGGGCTCGGATTTTACCAATGATGATTTGGTAAAAATGGACTCAGTGGTGGCAGATTATGATCACACCATCATTAAAAAAGATGAGCATAGTGTTACCATAGAATCGACTGCCAAACCCGATGCTCCAGTGGTTTGGGGTAAGATTATTCATATTGTGAGCCATGCGGGTATTCCCTTAAGTGATGATTATTATGATGAGCATGGTGCGCATATTCGGCATTTAGCTTTTAGCGAAGTGCAGATGATGGATGGGCGGCGTATCCCCACACTTTGGGTGATGCAGCCCTTAAAGGATGTAGGGAAAAGAACGTTATTAAAGCTAGAAAAAGCGACGTTTGATAAACCAATCCAAGCATCTATTTTTACCCGCGCTAACTTGCGAAGAACGGGTGGAAATAGGTGATTCTTTCTCTTGCTTGGCGCAATATTATACGCAATTGGCATCGCAGTTTTGTGACGATTGCGGCAGTAGCGACAGGTTTGGGTGCTTTAATTTTTCTTTGGGGATTCAATGATGGTGTGCATAACGCCATGATGCGGAACTTGCAGCAAGTTATTGTTGGTAGCATTCAAATCCATCACGCTGATTATTTTAAGAAATCGAGCTTATCTCGAGATATGCAAGTAACAGCTGAACTTCAGAAAGCTTTAGCCAATGTTCAAGCAACAGGTCAAATCAAAGCTCTAAGTTGGCGTTTGGATACATTTGCTTTGGCAGCAGGTGATGATGTTTCCGAAGGATTGGTATTACTTGGTATGGATGCCAAAGCCGAAGCGAAAACCACACGCATTGCTAAAAAGGTGGATCACGGGCGTTTTTTGCAAACTGGTGATGGTGCGGTTTGTGTATTGGGAGCCACTGCAGCCCGAAATTTGGGTGTGTTGTTGGGGGATGATGTTATTTTCTTAACCCAAGATCGTTTTGGTGCTTTGGCAGCAGATAAATTTAAGTTAATTGGCATTATTTCCAGTGGTGAAATGGGTATTGATCGTGGTTTAGCGATTGTTCCCTTGGATGTATTGCAAAACATGCTCGAAATGCAAGGGCGTTACACGCGTGTGGTACTACAAATTGAGCCCGAGCATTTGGAAGTGGTGACCACATCATTGCGGGCATCGTTAAATCATAAAGATTATGAAGTATTACGTTGGTATGATATGTACCCCATGATGAAGCAGTGGGTTGATTTGGAAAATGCATTCTACTATATCTTCTTGGGTGTGGTATTGCTGATTGTGGCGGCTGGGATTATGAACACTGTACTGATGAGTATGTTGGAGAGAGTGCGTGAGTTTGGTGTGATGATGGCGTTGGGTTGTAGTCGTCGTATTTTAGCCAGCATGGTGATTGTGGAATCAGTGATTCTGGGTACTTTGGGTGTATTACTGGGGTTGGCAGTGGGTTTAACTTTGGTGGCTTGGTTTCATAGTATCGGCATCGATTTATCCGCACAAATGGACACAGTCGCACGCTTTTATGTCGATCCGATTGTTTATACCGAGATTGATTCAAATCATTTATGGCAAACTGCGGGTTCTGTGATGGCGGCAGCGATTGTTGCGGCATTTGTACCAATCTGGCGTGTGGCAAAGCTGCAACCTGTTGAGGCGATCCACCATGTTTAGGATTTATTTGCAGCTTGGATTGCGTAATTTGTTGTTATATCCCATGCGTACAGGCTTAACAGTATTGGGTTTGGCGATTGGTATTGCGGCGTTAACTTTTTTATCTGCTATGAATGATGGTTGGCTACAAAACATGAAACTCAATTTTGTGCTGACGCAAATGGGGCATGTACAAGTGCATGCTAAAGGCTTTGAACAAAGTCGCCGCATTAGTGATTATATCCATGATACCAGCGTGATTGATCAAAGCCTGCAAAACACATCACATATTCAGAGCTTCACACATCGTATTCGGGTGTCGGGTCTAGCCTCCGCAGCAGGTGCCAATGCCAGTGTTTTGGTGAGTGGTATCGAACCTGAAAATGAGAAGAAAGTTAGTCGTTTGTATAGCTTTGTGCAGCAAGGTGAATGGTTGCAAGCGGGTGACAAACGCGGGGTATTGTTGGGTGATGTTTTGGCAGACCGCTTGAGCGTGGGTTTGGGGGATAAGGTTGTACTGATGGCTGCTTCACCTGATGGTGATATTGCCTCGGAAGTGTTTCGTGTGCGTGGTTTGATTCATTCGGGCGTGATGGATGTGGACAATCTTTTGGCATTGGTTCCACTTAGCATGGCGCAGCAATGGCTGGGTTTGGGTAAAGGGGTCACAGATGTGGTGATTCGTGCCGATGCTTTCACCTCGGTTGAAGGTATTAGCAATCATTTAAAACAAACCTTGGATAGCGATGTTTTTGAAGTACTGCGCTGGCAAGAAATTGATCCGATGGCAGAGCAATGGACGATGTTTGCCGAGGTTTATACATGGATTGTTTTGCTAGTGGTGATTATTGTGGTCTTGGCAGAAGTGCTTAATACCATGCTGATGAGCATGCATGACCGTGTCCGTGAATTTGGTTTGATGTCAGCACTGGGCACAGGTCAAAAACAATTATTTGCCATGGTTGTGTGTGAGACATTGGTATTGGTAGCCATGGGCGGGATATTGGGTTTTGTGTTGGGGGCGGCATGTAGTCTTTATTTTGGTGAGTATGGTTTGGATTTATCACAATATGCGACGGCATTCTCATTTATGTATATGAGCCCGATTGTTTATCCCGAACTCACATTCAATGGCTGTGCCCGTATTTTAATTGCTGCAATGTTTGGTGCCGTTTTGGCTGGGTTATACCCTGCTTGGAAGGCATCACGATTGAATCCTTCGGCAGCTATGCGAGAGGTATAAGCATGTCCAACGATATATTGTTGCAGAGCAGAGATTTGTGTAAATATTATCACAGTGGTGACTCAGATATTGCAGCCCTTGATCATGTAAATTTTCAATTGGCAAAAGGTGCATTTACTGTTCTCTCAGGCCGTTCAGGTTCGGGAAAGACCACACTTTTAAATATGATTGGACTGCTTGATAGCCCTGATAAGGGAAGTCTTCAGATTGCAGGGGAAGATGTGCTGGCTTTATCACCTGCTGCGCGTGCCAACTTTCGCTTGCAGCGTATTGGTTTTGTATTTCAAGCCTATAATTTGATTCGGGTATTATCAGCCCGAGAAAATGTTGCGTATGTTTTGCAATTGCGCGGCATGCCAAAACAAGAACGTCTAGCCATTGCTGATCGCTGGTTAACAGAGGTCGGCTTGGAAGGGCTGGAAAATCGCCGTCCCGATCAATTATCAGGTGGTCAACAGCAACGTGTCGCCGTTGCCCGCGCCCTTGCTAGCGAACCTGCTTTGGTGTTGGCGGATGAACCTACGGCAAATCTTGATTCACAACATGGGGAATCTCTGATGGCTTTGATGCGTGACTTAAATAAACGCTGCGGTATGACATTTTTAATTGCATCACATGATCCTGTTGCCATGGCGGCAGCATTACAGAGTATTTATATGCAGGATGGTAAGATTATTTCGAGTGATGCAGCTTAGTGACTTTTTTATGGGGATTACATGTCAGCCTTGTGAGCCTATCGGTATCACTGTTCTTGTGGCGCGGCATCTGCATGTGGCAGGAAAAAGATATTCAATCATATACTTGGAAACGCCGAATCCCTGATAGCATTGATAGTATTTTGTTTATCAGCGGTATGAGTTTGGCTTATATTTTAGGTTTTGCACCTTGGATCGATAGCTGGCTGATGATGAAAATTTTGGCTCTTTTAATTTATATAGCTTTTGGTTTTATGGCACTTCGAGAGGGCTCTGCTTTATGGCTTAAACGTATGTATTTTATACTCGCCTTATTTACGGTATCTTACATGATTGCTATAGCCCATAACAAAGTGATTGCCCCATGGCCTATGCTGTGATGCGTATATTTTGCGTGATATTGTTTTTCCTGACCGCTAGTTTCGCGCAAGCTATTGAATTATCGGGAAGTTATACGAATTTATTATTTCAGCACAAAGATTCACGCAAGCAAGCTGTTACAACAGATTTAAACCGTCTCCGTTTAACCTTTGATGGTGGTGAAAAGGCATGGCAATGGCGATTAAGTTATGACCATGAGTTGTTGTATGGTGGTGCTGTGCGTGACCCTGCTTTTGCAGCACTTCATCAAATAGCTGATCCAACTTGGCTGGATTTAAATGCGAACATTATAAGCTCTTCGGCTTTGGATTGGCGGCATAATCTTTATCGTGGCTGGTTACAGTATAAGACAGAGGTCTGGGATGTTGTGCTTGGTCGACAACGTATCGCGTGGGGCTCGGGGCGCATTTGGAATCCGACAGACCGATTTAACCCTGTTCAACCGACAGCCTTGGAACCCGAACAAAAATTAGGTGTAGATGCAGCCTACATAACATATGCTTATTCCGATTTTGGCAGTATTCAGTTGCTTGTTGCACCAGGTCAGACGGATCGCGCTTTGCGGCGAAAGTGGGCATTGCGCTGGCAAGATACGATAGAACAAACAGATATGGCTTTGTGGCTTGGTGAGGTGGGCGGTGAGCACATAGTAGCGGTGGATGTGACAGGTAATGTGGGTGATGCAACGGCACGTTTAGAGTGGCAGCAGTCTTGGCATGGAAAGCAAGGTGATTTTGGTCAATTTATTGTAGGTATTGATGGGACTTTAACCAACCAATTATTGCCTGAAGGTCTATATTTGGCAGCGGAATACTTTTATAATGGCTTGCCACATTCAAATGTAAAACGACTTATACAGTCTGATATTTTGCAAAGTAATTCGCGGCAATTGCTGGGTATGTTGGCAGGTTATGATCTTACGCCTTTGTGGCGAACAGAGCTTGTATGGCTGGTTGATTTGGAAAAGCCAAGTATGTTTATTGCGCCAAGTATGCGCTGGTCTGCAAGTGATAATATGGATGTGACTATATTTTCTCAACTACCTACCGGTTCTTCGGGGAGTGAGTTTGCAGGCTTGAATGATTTATTTGCTATAAAGCTTGCGTATTATTTTTAGGAAACTCTGAATAGACCTGAATCGCTAGAGAGGCCTTGGCAACGGCTATCACCGTGTGTGTCTACCCAGTGTTCAAAATCACCATAAGCTGTCATAAAGGATTGGAAAATAGGCCCTGGAATACAACAAATAAGGCAGCGACTCTTAGCAGATAGTGTTGTGGAGCTTGGTAACATAAGATGTTTATTTAAATCGCCAAACATATCATCCTTGCCCAATGAACATTGTAATAACTGACCTTGAACCTCTCGCTTGGCAGCCAATTTCCCGTGGATCACAACACAGCATTGATCGGTCAAATCATGATCTGCCAAAACACCCGCTTCGATTTCAATAATGTTTGATTCTTCAGCCAGCCAGTCGCGATCGCCTTCTGCCAACTGTGTAAAAGCGGGATGAGTTTGAGTCATGGAACGAATTAAACGTGTTTTTACGGCCTTCATCAGTAGCTCTCCAGCTGCGGGAGATTGTTCCATTAATTGTGTAATAGCCTCATTTGAAAACTCTAAGATTACAGAGTCTGTCACGGCGGTTACGTTGGCAGTACGTGGTAATTTATACATACACGCATACTCACCAAAATAATAACCTGGCAGTAGTGTGCTAAGATGAATGTCAGACCCTGCACCTAACTGCAAATGAACCTTCATCTGTCCTTCAAGAATTAAATAAAAACTATCACTGATTTCGCCTTGCTGCACAACCGTATCACCATCATTACAACGAAAAATTCTAGCTTGTGAGATGAAATCCATTGCTTCTCTATCAGAAAGCTTATCAATCAAGGTGAAGGTTTTATTCGAAGTTGTTTGGACTGTGCCCAGCGTCATTTTAGCCATGCTAATCATTAACTCAAGGTCATCCTGTTCAGGATGGTTTAAGCGTTTGCAAATTTCTAAAAAACTTAAAGCACTGCTTGCTTGCCCGCGTGCCAACATGCGGCGTGCCATTTCCATAGCCAGTTGCAAAGCCTTTTCTGTTTCATTTTGGCGTTGTAATATTTGAATAAGAGGGCGCGCCAAGTGTAAATCTTCGCGGAAAATATGGTGTAAGTCATGGTATACATAGAGTAGCTCTTCATCATTCAATGGCATGGTGAAAGTGTAGATGCTTTGAGGGCAAAAACATAGTCCTCACAGAACCTGAGTAGCATTTGATTAAATACTATCTTCCCGAGTCGCCTTAAAACGACGCATTTGAGCAAATATTTTATTGGGATATTTGTGTTTTCCAAGCGAGCCGTTGTATGCTGCAAGTGCTCGATCTAGAGTTTTATAGCGGTCAACATAGTAACGTAAAATAGCCGAGCCATAACGAATATTGGTTTCAATTTCAAATAGATTATCGCTTTCTGAACCAAGTTCTTTTTTCCAAAAAGGCATGACTTGCATCAAACCGCGCGCCCCTACATTGCTGACAGCAAAATGATCAAAACGTGATTCCACAGAAATTAAACTCAGCATCAACTCTGGAGAAAGATCAAATCGCACGCTGTAAAAATAAACCCAACGGGCAATGCTTTGTGCTTCTTGTTCATTGGGAACCCAGCGTTGAATAACCCTGCGAATATCTTGCTCCCAGACTTGTTGCTCAAAATCCACTGCGCCTTCGGCTTCTTTTGGTTCTTGCAGCATCGCACGCAGTTCGTCTTTCTCTTTTTCAGGAAGAACATCAAGAGGCCCCGTGCTTTGTTCAACGACATCAATGGTGGCTGTGTTTTCCACCATATTCTGCTTTTCTTCGGGGGTGCTTAATATCCAAAAGGGCAATGTGATGCAAAAACCAAGAACCAAGATACCCGCCAGCACACCTTTAGCAGATGCACCCTTTAAGTAACGAATGATGCCTTGTTTCAGTTTGTACCTGCTAAAATACTATGAATAGAATCAATCACAGCATCTAATGGTACTTCTTGTTTTGAGCCAGTACGTTGTCGAACCTCAATCGCATTGGCATCCAAACCTCGATCACCAATCACCACATGAATCGGCAAACCCATCAACTCGGCATCTTTAAATTTTACACCAGGACGTTCTTTACGATCATCCCAAAGCACTTCGATGCCTTGATCAGACATCTCTTGGTATAATTTTTCAGAAGCAGCCATGGCAGTTTCACTCTTGCCCATGGTAATAATGGCTACTTGAAAGGGAGCTAGCGATAGCGGCCAAACCATGCCGTTTTCATCATTGCACTGCTCAATAACAGCGGCAACCAAACGTGATACACCAATGCCATAACAACCCATGGTTGCTGTTGCACGTTTGCCGTTTTGATCTTGAAACAATACTTCTAGCGGCTTGGTATATTGTTGACCCAAAGCAAATACCTGCCCGACTTCAATGCCGCGCGCATGCTGGATGCGTCCTTCAGAGCAAGATGAACATGTATCATTTAAACGAACTTCACGTAAATCTACAAATTCAGCTTTTTCGACATCTCGGCTTATGGATAAACCAGAAATATGCTGGTCAGTTTTGTTGGCACCAGCAACCATACCGACCGCACCGCGCAAACTTTCATCAACAAGTAATTTGCAATTCAAATCTTGAGGGCCGACAAAACCTTTGATACCACCGATAGATAATAGCGCATCATCGTCTGCTAATTCAACGGAATCAGCATGTAATGCACGTGCTAGCTTAATTTCTTGTAATATATCATCGCCATACACACAAGCGGCGACTGTCTGCCCATCAAACTCACCGCCAGTGACTTGATAAATCAGTGTTTTAATCAGTTGGGAAGTATTGATATTTAGAAAACTTGCGACATCTTCAACAGCCGTGATGTTCAGTGTTTCAACTTCACACAAGGCTGCGTCATCAAAATTTGGAATATCACGTGTGGAAATACCTTTTTCTACATTGGCGGCATAATCACAGTGTGAGCAGTAGGCGATTAAATCTTCACCTGATTCCGCCAAGACATGAAATTCATGCGATTGATTGCCACCAATCGAGCCTGTATCGGCCTCTACAGCACGAAATTTTAGCCCCAAACGCGTAAAAATACGCTGATACGTGGCAAACATATTGTCATATTCAGCTTGCAATGATGCTTCATCAGCATGAAATGAGTATGCATCTTTCATGATGAATTCACGACCACGCATCAAACCGAAACGCGGGCGCACTTCATCCCGAAACTTGCTTTGAATCTGGTATAAGTTCATTGGTAATTGTTTATATGAACGAAGTTCACGACTCACCAAATCACAGATGACTTCTTCATGGGTAGGACCAAGGCAGGATTCATGGGCATGGCGATCCTTAAAGCGTAGTAGCTCACTGCCATATTTTTCCCAACGCCCTGATTTTTGCCAAAGCTCGGATGGTTGCACCATGGGCAATAACAATTCTTGCGCACCTGCACGTGCCATTTCTTCACGTACAATATTCTCAATCTTGCGCAATACACGTAGCCCCATAGGTAAAAAATCATACACACCAGAGGTAACACGGCGGATAAAGCCAGCGCGTAATAAGAGTTTATGGGAGATAACCTCTGCATCGGCAGGGTCATCGCGTAAAGTAGGGGCAAAAAAACGTGAATATCGCATGGCGGGAAGTTTAGCTGTGAATTCTTCGATGAGGTAGTGGCAAATTGTATTTACCCA
>CAYPXU010000043.1:0-11280 GCA_964414875.1 uncultured Zetaproteobacteria bacterium
AACGGACTTTAGACCATGCTATTCGCTGTAGCGGCATTGGTCTTCATTCAGGCAAAAAGATTCAACTTGTTCTGCATCCTGCCGACGTGGATACAGGCATTACATTCTCTCGCTCTGATTTAAACATCACGATTCCAGCCCACGCTGATTATGTCACTGATACCCGTTTATGTACGACCATTGGTAAAGATGGTGCGAATATTTCAACCGTTGAACACTTACTATCTGCCCTTTCAGGCTTGGGTATTGATAATACTCATATTGAAGTGAATGGTGCGGAAGTGCCTGTCATGGATGGTTCCGCAGCCCCTTTTGTATTCTTGATTCAATGCGCTGGCATTCGTGAACAAAACAAAGCCAAAAAAGTTCTACGCATTCTCAAACGTGTTGAAGTATCAGATGGTAACAAACGTTGTTCGCTTCACCCTTCATCTGGATTTAAAGTCTCTTATCTTTTGGACTATGATCACCCGCTCTTAAAAGAGCGTTCCATCAGTATCGATTTTTCACGTCAAGCATATACCCGTGAAGTGAGCCGCGCCCGTACCTTTGGTTTCTTACATGAAATCGAAGCACTGCAAAAGGCTGGGCTGGCTCTTGGTGGCTCTTTAGAAAATGCCATCGTATTGGATCAATACCGCGTGATGAATGAAGGCGGTTTACGCTATGAAGATGAGTGTGTCCGCCATAAAATTCTCGATACTGTGGGTGATTTAGCTTTGGCAGGCTTGCCGATTGCAGGCGCCTTTGAAGGCGAGCGCACTGGTCATAAAATGAACCATTGTTTGGTAACCGCCTTACTTGCTGATACAAGCGCATGGCGCATTGAAGAGCTTACCCTTTCAGAAGATGATAATAAAGCCCGCGCACCTGAACAGGAACTCGCACATCAGCAAGCATAAATCATTCGCTATAAAGGGCTTCAACACCTTCTGGCTCACACACCAGTAAAACATCACAACCTGCAGTTTTAGCGGCTTGTACAGCTTCTTTGATGCAACCGCCAGCACCCTGCATACACAGATCATCACTCCATATTTTTTGCTCAAAGGAAAAATGTTGGCGCAAAATATCCTGCAACCAAAAGCGTGAAAATGTTGCCACCTGATCTTCCACCGCTGTATATACCACATGTGCCGTCATCATATGTTGCATGCCTTGCATCACTAACGCTTCAAAAACTTCTGCCTCTTCCAGCAACGTCGCCAGACTTGCATCGACTCTCGGCACAGCCACATGCGAATCGGCATTGGCTCGCCCATGACCAGGAAAATGTTTGCCCACAGCCTGAATACCAGCTGCCAATAAACCTCGCATGCATGCAGCCGCCAAGGCCACAACTATTTTTTTATCACTAGCGTAGGAGCGTTGACCAATAATGCTATGTCCAGCATTAAAAAAAAGATCTAGTACGGGTGCGCAATTATGCGTAAAGCCCATATTCTTCAATGCACAACCAACTTTATAAGCATCATCAAACACAGCTTGCTTGGCTTTTTCAGCATCCAAAGAAAACATGCGTCCATATTCACCCGCATGTTTGCGATGAATAAAGGGGGCCCAAGGCAAACGGTTTACCCGCCCGCCTTCCTCATCAATCGCTGCCCAGCTTGCCTGACCTGTACATTGGCGCACTTCATCCAACAATAATTTCACTTGCTCAGGGGATTCAATATTACGTGCAAACAGGATAACGCCTAAAGGCGGTTTATCTCGCAACCATTGCCGCTCTTTAACCTTTAACGTCAAGCCTTCTAAACCGATCATCCATTGATTATGCATGAGCCAAGGCTACGTCATGCAACATAAAAAAAAAGGCTCTTCTAAAATGCTTATGAGGCATAGTGAATCATGAATTGATTTACCTGTTTCGTCATTCCCGTAAAAACGGGAATCCAGCCTCGTTTAAATATGATTATCGAATGGATGCCTAACAACAGAACTCGGACATGACGGTAACTCTAAACATGAATGACTATATTACCACGCTGAAGCTATGGCTAAAAAAGCTTGCCTAATGGATAAGGAAACATCCTTTAGCTATTGGACAACATTTCAAAATCAGGCTATCGTATGTCAATAGTAAGATCGATGGAGTAATCGACATGCAGGTAGTTACAGTATCACCCAAATTTCAAGTTGTCATTCCCAAAAAAATACGTGAGCAACTCCATATTAAAGCAGGTCAGAAAATGATGGCCATGCCTTATGGTGAGCATATCCAGCTTGTTCCTGTAAAACCTGCCAAAGCCTTACGGGGGTTACTAAAAGATTGTGATATTGATATGGTCAATATTCGAGATAAAGCAGATCGCTTCTAATGATTATTCTTGATTCATCATGCTGGCTGGAATACTTCCTAGATGGGAACGGTGCCAAGCAATATACTTCTAACATTGAAAATAATGGCAAAATTATCGTGCCTGCCATCGTGCTACACGAAGTATTCAAGGTCGTCATGCGAGCCTGCAATGAAGATTCAGCACTGGCAGCAGCAGGCGCTCTTCAGCAATTCCCTGTTATCCCTATAGATGAAAACATTGCCATGTATTCAGCTAAACTCGGGCAAGAACACCACCTTGCTATGGCTGACAGTATGATTCTCGCAACAGCTCAAATTCACCATGCAACACTATGGACTCAGGATCATGATTTTAAGAACCTGCCAAGTGTGAAATACTTCGAAAAACTATAACTTCCCACTACTAAGTTAAGATGAAGGGTAACACCCGAGCCCCAAGGACACACTGTTGGAGCTGGCAAAAATAACAGCTCACAAAGATACTAAAATGCTTATGAGGTATTATCACGCCGATGCGGAAGCTATGGCTAAAAAGCTGGTTTAAAAATAATAGGGGCGCCCTACATCTCTTTGTGCACAACATGTTTGGAGCTTTTAGGCAATTTTTGGAGCCAGTTTTTACGCAAGCAAACAGTAGGGTGTGGTACAAAAATCACTATCGCTCTTTCCGTACCGAGTGATGGTATGCAATGCTAGTCGGCATTTCTAACCTTGCATCGTATGAACTATACCCACCCATTTATTTCTCAATGCCTCCGTTTGCACCATCGGATTGCATTAATGTATGCCCACTCAATAAAGAGCAGCCGCCAGTATGGGAGCAAGTTTATGATTGGGTTGAGAAACATGTCTCTATTGCCAATCGAGAGCTGCGTAAGATTGCCAATGTGGATACATTAAAGGCATCTAAGTTACTCAAGCAGTGGGTGCAGCAAGGATTGTTGGTCTCTGATGATCGCCAAGGTAAACGGAATACTGTTTATAGGCTTTCTGCTGAAGAGGGGAATGTTAAAAAACAGGGTTTATTATCTAGAGTGATAGATAATAAACTTTCATAATAACAAAATCTGTTATTAACCAACATGTCAGAAGGATGTTTATTATCTTTTAGGTGTTTTTTCACTGAAATGATGGGCAACTGCCTGAGAGCTGGACGGTTGAGAAGTTGTTTAAAAAGCACCCTTCCCAACCTTATAACCCTGATATTGCCAATGCCTTCTTTAGAGCTGGCTTGATTGAATCATGGGGTCGTGGCGTTGATGTGATGGTACAAGCATGCCTTAAATATGACTCGCCAGCCCCTGTGCTGCGTTATGAAGATTCTGGTTTCTGGGTAGAGTTTTCGGGTAGAGAATTGGAAAAAACTACCCAGAAAACTACCCAGAAAATATTATCTATTCTGCAAGACAACCCATCAGCTAGCAGAAAAGAGATTGCTGAAGTGTTGGGTGACATCACTGAAGATGGTGTGAAATATCAGTTAGCCAAAATGAAAAAGGAAAAACTGATTGAACGTGTCGGCGCGGACAAAGGCGGTTATTGGAATATCCTAAACAAGTCATTATAATTGACTAGGCTCCAGACTAGCAGATGGCTTTATTTTTAAGCATTTCGCATCACTCTTTTGAAAGAGTCTCTGGTTCTTTTTTCATTACCATGACTGATGAATCATATAACCGACTATGAACTATGCAGATAACACGCCTACTCCAAGGGCTAAATAAGAAAGATATGATTAGGGTTGCCAGCAGGAGCGGAAATATCAACGCTCCCATTACCCTCCCATTTAACACAAAATAAAAAAGCCTCCGATTTCTCGAAGGCTTAGTATTTGTTGCTACTATTAGCTTTTAACTGGCTCCCCGAGCAGGACTCGAACCTGCGACATATGGATTAACAGTCCACCGTTCTACCAACTGAACTATCGGGGAATAAAGGCGGCGCGAACGGTACGAATCGCGACCCATTATGTCAACATCTAATCTGCACCCAAACAATCAAATCAATGCTTGAGTCCAACCAATAAAATATGCACACTACGATAGTGTTTGGCACTTACGCAGTTAAAATGCTATAGTGCATGAGAAAGGGGGGCGATCTCATTGAATAATCGAGCTTTTTGGCAATCTGACTGGTTTATTGGAACACTATTAACGTTGTTTTTTGGTTTTGCCTATAGCACGAGCTTTAGCCCTTTAAAATCCTTAGATTTTACTGCTTATGATATCGCAATAAGTGCAAATCAGCTTCCCGCTAGCGAGCGTATTGTCATTATTGATGTTGATGAGTCATCCGTAGAACATATGGGGAGGTGGCCATGGCCAAGGGCTGAATTCTCAAATATTATCAACAAGTTATCTCATGACAATGCGCGTATTATTGGCCTTGATATTCCATTTACACAAAAGCAACGTACTGCCAATAGTGCACAAATAGCCGCACTTCTACGCCAAGACAGAAAAAAATCTAATGCTTCAAAAATAGAAGCTGAAATACGATCCATGGATGGCGATTACATGCTCGCATCTGCAGCCAAGAAAAGTGGCAATGTATACATGTCTATGCGGTTCGATAATAAAAAAAGGTCAACGTCTGTCAATACGCCTACCCCTACATTCCTAAAACCCTTTATTATTAAAAACACCTCGCGTGGAAGCGCATCATTTGACCCTATCCATGCCAATAAACTTCATTACCCTTTTAGTGACCTAGCCACAGCTACTGCGGGCATAGGTTTTTCTAATGCCAACTTGGATTCAGATGGTATATCTCGCTCTGCTCCATTAATCATCGAATATAAAAACAATTATTTTCCATCACTTGCACTGTTAATAGCTGCCCGCAACCTTAATATGACAGTCTCTGATATTCGTGTTGATTTAGGCTCAAGTCTTGAATTGGGTATGCTAGATATTATTTCAGATGCACAAATGTCTATATATCCAGTATTTCATAGAACTGATGACACACCTGCCTTTAAGCACTATTCATTCTATGATGTCATTTCAAATCGTATCCCAAACTCAGCTTTTAACGATAAAATCGTTTTGATAGGGATAAGCGATCCAAATATTACAAGCGCCTATAACACCCCCGTAATCGACGGCATGTCGGGTATCGAATTCCAAGCTCATGTATTACAAAGCATCTTGGATGAATCAGTTTATAGCAGGCCAGCTTGGGCTCAGCTGGTTGAATACGCACTCATCATACTGATTGGTATTTACCTTATAATGCTCGTACCTCGCACCAACATCACTATAAGCAGCATTATCTCAGTGACTCTACTTATCATACTGTTGGCTACCAACTTTCTTCTCTTAAGTACGGCTGCATTGTGGCTGCAAACCATGAGTGCTGCTATGTTACTTGTCACTGGTCATATATTCATATTGATCAACAAACATTTTTTATCCCCGCAAAATCAGGGGAAAAGTGCTGCTGAGTCGGCTGCAACCAACAAAATGCTTGGTCTGTCTTTTCAAAGCCAAGGCATGCTCGATATGGCTTTCGATAAATTTCGCAAGTGCCCTATTAACGATGATATTCTACAATGTATTTACAACCTTGCTTTGGACTTTGAACGCAAACGCCAATTTAACAAAGCATCATCAGTCTACGAATACATCGATGAGCATAAGCCATCTTATAAAGATGTCAGTGTGCGTATGGAGCGCATGAAAAATGCTGGCGACACCATGATCTTTGGTGCATCAACAGCTGGTGGTATTTCTAACCTACTTATTACTGGCGGTGCAAAACCAACACTCGGACGCTATGAAATAATCCGTGAAATTGGCAAAGGAGCTATGGGCACGGTATACCTTGGTAAAGACCCCAAAATTAACCGTGAAGTTGCCATCAAAACCATGGCCTTGGCTCAGGAATTTGAGCCCGATGAAATGGAAGAAGTAAAAGCACGCTTTTTCCGTGAGGCAGAGACTGCTGGCATGCTCAACCACCCCAATATTGTTACTATTTTTGATGCCGGCGATGAGCATGACCTTGCTTATATTGCCATGGAGTTCTTGGATGGCGTTGATCTCGCCCCATATACCAAAAAAGGCAAATTGTTCCCTGCCTCTGCGACCATGAAAATTTGTGGTAAGGTGGCAGAAGCCCTGAATTATGCGCAATCGCAGAATGTTGTTCACCGTGACATTAAACCTGCCAATATCATGTTACTAAAAGATAAATCTATAAAAGTTACCGATTTCGGTATTGCGCGCATCACAGCATCTAGCAAAACAAAAACAGGTGTGGTGCTGGGAACCCCCTCCTACATGTCGCCTGAACAACTATCAGGAAAACATGTGGATGGTCGCTCCGATATATTTTCATTGGGTGTTATGATGTATGAAATGTTATGTGGTGTTCGTCCATTTCGCGGTGACTCTATGGCCACATTAATGTTTCAAATTGCCAATGAGCCTCACCCCGATATCCGCGAACATAACAACCAAATAACCGAGCGTACTGCCAAGTTACTTGACCACATGTTAAGCAAAGATTCTGAAATGCGTATTGCCAATGGCGCAGCGGTTATTAAAGAAATTATCCAATGCCTCCATGAGATGGCTGCAAAGGGAGTGAAATAATGAGCGGATTAGAAATGCATGCGCTTACCGATGTAGGAATCAAACGCAACCACAATGAAGATTATGTTGGCATCACACCCGACCTTGGTTTTGCTGTGCTCGCTGATGGCATGGGCGGACATAATGCTGGTGAAGTTGCTAGTGCTATGGCTGTAGATGTAACAACACGTTGTTTGCAAACCCGCCTACCTGGCATACCTGAAGCCAAGCTTGATACAGATACAGGCTTCACGGGTGAGTCAATGCTGGCTCAAGAGGTTATTGCAACCGCCAATAATGCTATTTTTGAGGCATCTCAACAAAAACGCGAGTGTGCGGGCATGGGAACTACGGTTGTTGCAGCAATATTCTATGCCGATCGACTGACTGCGGCACACGTTGGTGATTCACGTATGTATCGCTTGCGTGGTGATAATTTATCCCATGTCACAGAAGATCATTCGTTAATTCAAGAGCAAGTCCGTCGCGGGCTATTAACCGAAGATGATGCGCGCAACTCAGCAATAAAGAATTTGGTCACACGTGCGTTGGGTGTTGAACCTGGCGTTGAGCCTGATGTCGTCGAAGATATTGTACAAGATGGCGATCTTTATCTAATGTGCTCCGATGGTTTAACAGATGTTGTTCCCGATGAGGCTATTCGCTTAACCTTGATCGATAATTATAAAAACCTTAAGAACTCAGCGACTGCCTTGGTACAATTAGCCAATGATGCAGGCGGGCCAGATAATATTTCGGTTATTCTTATAAAGACATCAAAACAATTTCATCGTAAACAGGGGCTATTATCGCGTCTGTTTCGACGTAGTTAAGGATTGGCAATGGTGATGGAGGAACAATACCTATGAGCAGCAAACTCATTCTTCGTTTTAAAGATTCAATCATATCAGAGTACCCACTAGTCGCGGAGGAAACCGCTATTGGTCGAAAACCAGAAAATGCTATCCATATTGATAATTTAGCAGTTAGTGGGCATCACGCTCGCGTTCTAAAAATTGGCAGCAAAGTGATTCTTGAAGATTTAGGAAGCACCAATGGTACACTGGTAAACCACAAACAGATTACCAAACATATTCTAAAACACGGCGATTCTATTCTAATTGGTAAGCATACCCTAACTTACGTGCAGATTGAAGACTCGCCTATCGCCACACAAAATGAATCTGAAGAAGATGACATGGATAAAACCATGATTATTACACCGCAAGCAAAAGAAGCTTTATTAAGCAAAAGCAAACCTACAGCAGAAACCATGCCTCTAGCTGCCGTGCAAATCATTACGGGCTCACAAGCTGGTAAAAGTTTTGATCTTACATCTTCATTAACAAGTATTGGTAAAGGTGATTCTTGTCGCATTAAGGCAAAGGGCTTCACGGTTGGCAAACAATCTGCCGTGATTACACGTCGCCCCACAGGCTACCATATCACACACTTGGAAGGTCTATCCAAAGCCAAGGTTAATGGCACAAGTATTACAAGTCAGCCCACAATGCTTAAAGATAGTGCTATCATTGAATTGGGTGACATGAAAATGGAGTTCTTTATCAAAAAGAACAGTATTTTCTAAACAACACTGAACAGAAACATCTATAGCCCTTGGTATATTTATAAATCTACCAAGGGCTATTTAGCACTCAGAAGATCAAGCCTTACACATCATCTGCACTGCCTCATTCGCAGCATCTGCAGGTATCGCAGCTTGAATAATAGGTCTTCCAACAACCAAATAATCAGCACCTTGCTGCACCGCCATCATAGGATCTGCCACCCGCTTTTGATCCTGACTACTTTGCCCACCCCAACGAATGCCAGGGGTAACCGTCAAAAATGCATGTCCACATGCCTCTTTAATAGCTGCAACTTCATGCACACTGCATACCACACCGTCTAAGCCAGCATCACGTGCCAATAATGCGCGCTCAACAGCCACGAGCTTGGCTTGCTCAGCAGGCATGTCATCGCTGGTTAAGACTGTCACCGCGATCAAGTTCATATCAGGAAATGCTGCCGCAGCCTCTACAGCTCGCTTTAACATTTCAAAGCCCCCTGCTGCATGCACATTCACCATCTGCACACCCAGAGCCCCAGCACTCTCAATAGCCTGTGCCACTGTGTTTGGAATATCATGAAATTTTAAATCTAAAAACACCTTATGTGATTGCAACAACTCTCTCACCAAAGGCGCTCCCTCTGCCACAAACAGGCGTAGACCCACTTTAAGCCAGCCTACGTGCTCTGCCAATTGATCTCGCACCTGCAATGCTTGTGCTGCATCAGGCATGTCCAATGCCACCATCAAGCGTTGCTTCATATCTCCTTCACTCATTGCTAAACTTTCCTTTAATTATCATCTTCAGTAATTGCCGACATGCTTCCCCACTGATGGCATTGCGGGCACTGCCAACGCATATCCACAATCTGTACACCACACTTCCTACAGCCATAATGTTTCATGCTAAGCCGCCATTTTTTTGCCTCTCCCACAAAACACGCATCACTATTCATACCCATCGCCGCCAAACGCAGAGACTCACGTAAACCCGGTGGAACAAAGTCCAGTTTTTCTCGCAAGGTAATGGCGGCGGACACATCACGTTTGGCAAGCTCCTCCATCCAAGCCAAAGCCAACTCATTATCATTTTTCTCTTGGCAATAAAGCATGAGTTCATCGGTAGAAACATCGCTTTGCAGTAATATTGGCATCAATAAATGCACATAGTCTGGTGCCTGCTTCTGCATCGTAGACAATGCATTCTGAAGCTTTTCACTATCATGTTCTTCGAGTGCCAAACGCACCAATAATATATGAGCATGGCCACAGTTTTCGGCTAAATTTAGCGCATTATTTATATATTCGTGCGCGACATCATACGCTCCGCTCTGCATTGCATCTTCTGCCAATGCACCCCATAAATATGCACGGTGCAGACCATCTTCATCACCTTGCAAGCGTTCAATGCGTGA
Organism: uncultured Zetaproteobacteria bacterium; assembly: GCA_964414875.1. Classification (GTDB taxonomy): domain Bacteria; phylum Pseudomonadota; class Zetaproteobacteria; order Mariprofundales; family Mariprofundaceae. Next base: position 9,865 of record CAYPXU010000043.1, read on the forward strand.
TAATAATGCTTCAGCTTTCAGCCATTCACTGCTCTGCTCTCGTATGCGTAACGATGCCGTTAAAGCATCCAAATGATCAGAGCGCACATCCAACACCTTTTGATAGTGGCGTAAAGCACGATCCAGCAAACCGCCCGTTTGAAAATCTTTGGCCAAAGCAAAATGCGCCTGCAAATAAAGTTCAGAAGATACATCGGGACGCGCTAGAATATTTTGATGAATACGAACTGCACGCCCAATTTCACCGTGCGAGCGAAACATTTCACCCAAAGCCATATACACATCCGCAGCTTCCGAACGAAGCTTTGCTACCTGCACCATTTCTTGCAATGCCCGATCTGGCTCATCAGTTAATAAATAGTTAATGCCACGCAATAATGGTGAAATACGCTCATCATGTTCAATGCTTGGTGGCTTCTCATCCTGTTGCCATTGTCGCCAAAACAACACCCAAGCAACCAGCAAGCCTGCAACCAATAAAACAAGCAGTGCCGCAGTCATCGTATGCCTAACTGAAAATGAGCATTGATATTAAACATCATCCTGCAAAGGTATATTACGAAGATTTTCAACCTCTTGATGCAATAAATCATTTTCTTCGCGCAACTGTGAAATTTCTTGTTTATGTTTCCGTCGTGAAAAACTTAGTGACAGCATGCCACCTGAAAAGCCCAATAAAAAAGCAATAAAAACTGGCACATATAATGGTACCGACTGGCTTTTCACACCCAACAAAGCTATATCAACCAATGCTAAGTTGGACAATGCAAAGGTAATAAAGAATGCTGTTAATAAAGCTATAACGGCAATATTAAGCCAATGCTTTCGACCCGAACTCAATACAGATATCGTCGTCATAACTTTAAGTTGTGGCATCAACCCGTTCACGTAACTCTTTGCCTGGTTTAAAATGCGGCACTACCTTAGCTGGCACATGTACCGACTCACCCGTTTTAGGATTACGTCCTACACGTGGCGCGCGTTTTTTCACGGTAAAGCTTCCAAAACCACGCAATTCCACACGATCTCCAGCACTTAAAGCACCTGAAATAGCCTCAATCACTTCATTTACTACAACCTCAGCCTCACGCCGCGTAATCTGACCATGCGCTTCCGCAACAATGTCCACCAATTCAGATTTGGTCATACTTACCTCCCATACTTAAGCTTGAATACCTACGCTGCCTGCAAAGCACCATTAAAAATACAATGTCACGTACAACTTCTACTTTAGTTCATGCCATGCCTACTCAGCAAGTGACGATTAGACTTTACCCAACAATTTACGCTGTAATTCCAGTGCCAACGCAGATAGAGCCTCTTCAGAACTCACCGACTGGCTATACTGACGTACTGCCTCACGTTCTTCATCATTTAAGAATTGGCGAATGGATAAATCAACCTGCCTACGACGAC
>CAYPXU010000044.1:0-11224 GCA_964414875.1 uncultured Zetaproteobacteria bacterium
GTTCAGCATCACATGCTGCATGCAGCTCTTCAGCCTGTTTGGCACGCTCATTATCCGAAAGTTTCTTAGGCAATTGTGAAATCATCATGCTAGCACTGCCACCAAGCACAATATCAGTACCACGACCAGCCATATTGGTGGCAATAGTCACTGCATCTTTGCGCCCTGCTTGGGCAACAATTTCAGCTTCGCGTTCATGCTGCTTGGCATTAAGCACTTCATGTTTGATGTCCATCTTCTTCAACATCTCAGATAATTCTTCGGACTTATCAATCGAGGTTGTACCCACCAAAATTGGTGCATGGGTCTTGTGAATATTGGCAATATCTTTGGCAATAGCTTCGAGTTTATCTTCGGTATCACGGTAGATAAGATCCGGCATATCTTTCCGAACCATCGGCTTGTTGGTCGGCACAATCACCACTTCAAGCTTGTAGATTTTGTGAAATTCTTCCGCTTCGGTATCGGCAGTACCCGTCATACCAGCCAATACTTCGTACATACGGAAGAAATTCTGAAATGTGACCGATGCCAAGGTTTGGTTTTCAGGTTGAACTTCAACACCTTCTTTGGCTTCTAGGGCTTGATGTTGACCATCGGAATAACGGCGACCTGGCATCATACGACCTGTAAATTCATCAATAATAATCACTTCGCCATTGCGAACAATATAATCGACTTCACGGGTAAATAAGGTGTTGGCACGCAGGCACTGGGTGATGGCATGGTTTACATTGACGTTTTCAGGGTCGTATAAATTACCGTCTTTGAAAAGCCCCGCTTCAATACATAACTCTTCAACATGTTCCATACCTGACTCGGTAAACGAAACAGCTTTGTCTTTCTCATCCTTATCATAATCGGCTTCATCAAGCTTTTTCACCAAGGCATCGGCAGTTGCATATAAATCAGTTGCTTGCTCGCCGGGACCTGAAATAATTAATGGGGTACGCGCTTCATCAATGAGGATGGAATCGACTTCATCGACAATAGCAAAAGCATAATCACGCTGTACCAGCTCTTGTTTGGAAAAAGCCATATTATCGCGCAAATAATCAAAGCCGAACTCGTTATTTGTACCGTACGTGATGTCTGATGCATAAGCAGCTTGGCGTTCTTCATGGGTAATGCCATTGATAATCACACCTGTTGTTAGACCGAGGAAGCTATACAACTCACCCATTTGCTCGGCATCACGGCTGGCAAGGTAATCATTCACGGTCACCACATGTGCGCCACGCCCTTCAAGTGCATGCAGATAGATTGCCAAAGTTGCAGTTAAGGTTTTACCTTCACCGGTCTTCATTTCAGCGATCTTGCCTTCATGTAGGATGATGCCACCAATCAACTGGGAATCGAAATGGCGCATGCCTAAGACACGTTTGCTCGCCTCACGACATACAGCAAAAGCTTCGGGTAATAGCTCGTTCAATGATGTGCCATCTTTCAAACGGTTGCGAAACTCTTCTGTTTTAGCCGCAAGTTCGCTGTCCGATAGCGGCTGCACGCTGCCTTCAAGGGCGTTGATTTCAGCAATTTTAGGTACGTATTGTTTTAAAATACGTTCGTTACGGCTGCCGAATAATTTGGTCAGAAAATTCATCATGGGGAGGAAAGCTCCAGTTTATACATCGTTATTACACAGCAATGACTGCAATAACATTGTTGCACTTAATTATTTATTCAAAAACGCTGCGATTCTAGCGATACCTTCGCGAATGTCATCCAGACGTGTGGCATAGGAGAAGCGTAGGTGCGTATTGGACTGGTAAACACCGAAGTCTTCACCCGGTGTAATCGCTACGCCAGCTTGCTCCAGAAGACTCCAACAAAAGCTTTTAGAGTCTGTAGTAAGCTTGTTAACATTGGCATAAATATAGAATGCACCCTGCGGCTCAACGACAATATCAAAGCCAAGTTTGGGCAATTCGGTAAGTAAATATTGCCGCCGCTCATCATAAGCTGACCGCATCAATTCAACCGTATCGGTGGCTTTTAATGCCTCAATTGCGGCATATTGTGACAAGGTAGGGGCAGCAATGAAGATATTTTGCATCACACGGCGGCATGGTTCAATCAACTCTTCAGGCACAATTGCCCAACCAATTCGCCAACCTGTCATTGCCCAACGTTTGGAAAAGCCATTGATGACAATAGCACGGTCATCCACCTCTAAAGCACACGCAGCCGAGGTGCCATAGGTCAGACCATGGTAAATTTCATCGGAGATTAAATATCCGTTATGCGTATGGCAGGCAGCGGCCAGTTCAGCGATGGATTGGCGTGGTAAGACTGTACCCGTCGGGTTGCCTGGATTAATCACTACAGCGGCGCGTGTATGTGCTTGCCAATGTTTATCAATGAGAGCTGCATCAAGGTGATAGCGGGTACTTGGGCCAACGGGAATGTTCAGTGGTTGACCGCCAGCCAAGCGAATAAAATTGCGCTGACAAGGATAACCCGGATCAGGTAATAATACTGATTCACCTACATCAATAAGTACAGCATAGAGCATATTAAATGCACCCGATGTGCCGGGTGTAATTAAAATACGTTCAGGAGCTATATTGACGTGATATTCTTGTTTGTACCAAGTAGCCAAAGCCTGTTGTAGCTCTGGAGCGCCTGTTGATGGTGTGTAAAAGAGATCGTTATCAAGCAATTTTTTAGCTGCATTGCGTACCGATTCAGGGGTATGAAAATCAGGCTCGCCAATTTCCATGTGAATAATTTTTTTGCCTTTAGCTTCTAATTCTTTGGCACGCTCAAGCAATTGCATGACACGAAAAGGTTCAATTTGATCAATGGTACGCATATAGCGCATGCTAGCGGCTCTTGGGAAGCTTGTCGCTTGGGGTTAGGGTTCGAAGTTGCGTGTTTTGTAAGGTAAAGGGTGAGGTGGGCTATGGAGTGGGTAAAAGTCTTTCATATTGTGATGATGGTGTCGTGGTTTGCAGGGTTATTTTATCTGCCGCGCCTGTTTGTGAATCATGCGGAATTTAGCGAAGGCGATGTGCATGAGCGTTTGGCATTGATGGAGTATAAATTATACCGTTTTGTGACTCCTATGATGTTTTTAACATTGATTACAGGCACTGCCTTGGCATGGATGCAATGGGAGTATTTACAGAGTGAAATATGGTTTTATATCAAAGTGAGTATTGTAGGGTTATTGGTTTGGTATCACTTTTATTGTGGTCATCTGGTAAAAGTTTTTGCCGAAGGAAAGAATAATCGTAACCATGTATTCTACCGCTGGTTTAATGAAGCGCCTGTGTTTGGCCTGCTAGGAGCTGTTATTTTGGTGGTTTTGCGCCCATTTTGACATTCTTTTCATGCTTCGGCATATTGTCGCGGCTTTGTAATAACATGTCATAGTCATGACATATGTCACGCTTATCGTCTTTGTGATTGGAAGAAATATTAAATAAATGATATGGAAGTGAACGATGTTTAAAAATATTGCACTGATTATTTTCTTAATGTGCAGCCCTAATCTTTGTGTTGCTTATGAGAATGGCAATAATTTCAGTACAGATGCTAAGTTGTCACAAAGGAGCTTTGATAACCAGATGCTAAGTTTAAAGGTTATGATGTCGAAGTTGCGGGAACTTCTTTATAGTTTGAATGATATTAAAGAGCTTGAAAGCGCGGGCTTGCCTCACCGTGATGCAGAGCTTATGTACAACACACTTTTGGCAAAAATAACACAAACCAAAAATCAAACGCTGTCATTAATTACTGATCTTTAAAGGAATTGTTATGTTTAAAAATTATTTAGTTGCCACCATGCTACCCTTGTTATGTGTGGTAGGTTTAGCGTCGAGTGCTCAGGCCTCTGAAGAGTCGCATTATGTAAATCTTGTTGCCTTTCAGGCAGATAAGTCAGGTTTTAACTATGAGGGAATATTTAATGGCAACCTTGGTCAGCTGATCACCAGTATGGAGGCTCATACGCATGTTGTCTTTGCGACACGTACATCCAAGCTTCAGGATCGGGATATTATCAATCTGCAAGCCGATGTGATGCGTCTTACAAAGCAAGGGAACCTTGCAAGCGGTGGTCTTGATTGCCGTTTTATTTTTAATGATGAATCAGATGAAGATTCTGCTTTTTTCTCAATTAGTGGTATGTGTGACCGCCTTGCTGCCAATGCAAATGGCACAGATCGCAAGAAAATAATCATTAAACGTAAGATGTTATCTGACCCAAGTGCAGTATTTAATGTTTGGTTAAAGCTGTATGATGATCCGACCACAGGCCTCGCTGTTTATACCGATATTGATTAGAATTTTTGTAGCTATTCAGCTCACTACTAATTTATCCGATGCCTGCGTTAGGTTGCAACAGGACACCTCGGAAAAATTGGCGATAATCTGAACAGCGACAGGTTTATTTGTAACCATGCTAAATAGTTGTAAATTTTTTAGCCTTCCGTAGAGAACATGATAAAATACTCATGTTATAATTAGCTTATACTCATGCATGGGTGCTAATATGCTACTCTTACCGAGATAGGGAGGTGCTGATGCTTATTCAACGTTATGCTATTTTATGGCTGCTTGTGATGGTGTTTTTTATGCCCCTTGCATCTGTTCGTGCAGCTGAAAACCCTGTGAAATTAAGCGTCGTGCTTTCAGCTATGGAAAGGCATGCTGAAAACATGGTGGATGCTGCTCTTGTGCATGATATGAAAGCGTTGCAAAAAATAGATAAAAATATTCAGCGAGACATAACAACGTTACATAATGAATTAGAAGGAAAAGATTTTAATGAGCGACGATCACGTGAATTGCTCATGGCATATTCATGGACGCGTGTTATTGCAGTGGATATAAGACAGAAAGCATGGGTCGGGGTAGCAATAGCAGCCAATCAACTGAGTGCTTCAATGTTTCGATTTATAAATTATTCTAGCCTGCGGCAAAGAGATGCTGCTTGGATGGGCTACCTTAGCCGTGAATTGTTTTTGTTGAATATGGAAAACCCCAAGCTTAATGCTGAATTATTGAATATTCGGCGTGCGGACTTAAATAGTACATGGCAACGGGTTCGTAAAGAGCTTATTAAAAACTTCCACAATAAACCACGTGTTATACAAGGTAATCATTTAATGCTTGAGCTTGAGAAAGCGCATAAGCCTACACAAGTCATTCAATTAGCAAAAAAACTACTAACGTTTGTCAATGAGGTTAAACAACTGCAATAGTTTTAACTTCTACGGCGTTGCGGGCGACGAGCTCTTCCTGCATTGTTAGGGGTTTTCGCATGCTGGGCGGCACGGTCTTCACTTTTTAACCCTTCGGCAGTGGCTCCAGGGTGTGTCGGCTTGCCGATATTGAGTGCTTCTTCTGGAATGCCTTCTACAGGGATGCTGCGTTTGATATAGGCTTCGATGTCTGGAAGTCCAAAGCAAAAACGTTCGCAAGCAAATGATATGGCAGTTCCTGTGCTACCTGCTCTGGCTGTTCGCCCAATACGGTGGACATAATTCTCTGCATCATCGGGCAAATCGTAGTTAAAGACATGTGTAACACCATCAATATGTATGCCGCGACTAGCAACATCCGTAGCAACCAATAAATGCAACTTGGCTTGTGAAAAATCTTCTAGAATACGCATGCGTTTTTTCTGACGCACATCACCTGAAAGGATGCCGACTTTAAAGCCGTAGCGTGCCAGTTGACGGGCAACACGTTCACCATCGCGTTTTTCATTGATAAAGATAATGCCACGCTCGACATTATCTTGGCGTAACAGGTGAATAAGCAGTGGGACCTTATCTTCCATAGCCGTGTGATACAGTGATTCGGTGATACCCGATGCGGTCAACTCACCTTCTTCAGCGCGCAGTTTTTCTGGGTTATTCATATGCTCATATGCCAACTCCATGACGCGATGGGATAGGGTGGCAGAGAATAAAAGCGATTGGCGCTCGTTATATTTGGGTAGGCGGCGCAGCATAAAACGAATGTCTTTGATAAATCCAAGGTCAAACATGCGATCTGCTTCATCCAGCACCATGATTTCAGTGCGGTTTAGGCTGTAACAGTGTTTTTTTAGATAATCAATCAAGCGACCTGGTGTACCAATCAATACATCCACACCATCTTCAAAGGCTTTGCGCTGCTTCTCATAATCGACACCGCCATAGACAGTGTGGATTTTTAAATTCGTATGTTTACCGAGTTTTTGGGCATCGGCACCAATTTGAATGACCAATTCACGGGTGGGTGCAATGATAACGGCACGCGGATGTTGCCCTGTGCGTCCATTTTTAGGCTCTTTGGATAACAAATGATTAAAGATGGTAATTAAGAAAGTCGCCGTCTTGCCTGTGCCTGTTCGGCCTTGTCCTGCAACATCTTTTCCTTTTAAAGTCATTGGCAAAGCGATTTGTTGAACTGGGGTAAGTTCTGTGTAACCAAGTTCATCAATGCCTTGCAGTAAAGCTTCTGGAAGATTGAGTTCGGAAAAAGTTGTTGGATTCATGGGCGGATGGTAAAGTGATTGTTCATATATTGCCATGTATGGTTTGCCTGACTATCCTGCGCGCTTCCCATACGGGCTCATGGCGCAATTGGTTAGCGCAACCGGCTCATAACCGGTTGGTTCTAGGTTCGAGTCCTAGTGAGCCCACCATTTATTTATCGGTATTGTTATAGAGAGCCTGTAAGCCTTGTGCTTGCGGGCTTGTTTTTTTGCAGTTGGGGTCTGTAAATCCGCGCCCAGTTGCCGAAATATTTAAGCGATGTTGATATTTTTTCATGATAATTCTGCCCAAACAGGTGCATGATCTGATGGGCGTTCTTTTTTACGGTAATCTGTATGCACACCACCGGCTTGAATCTTGAGTGCCGACGTTGCCAGAATATGATCAATGCGAATACCCCAACCACGGCGAAAAGCATTCATGCGATAGTCCCACCAACTATGCATCGCATCTTCAGGATGTAGCTGGCGAAGTGAGTCATAAAGTCCTAAATCCATCAGCGAGAAAAACCATTCACGCTCTGCTGTGGAGCACATAATCTTTTCAACCCAACGGGCTGGATCATGGATATCCAAATCCGCAGGGGCAATATTATAATCACCCAGTAATATTACTTTATCATGGTTTTCCAATTCGATTTTTAAATAGTCGCGTAGCGCATTAAGCCAGCGGAATTTATACTGATATTTATCACAGCCAACTTCCTGACCATTGGGAATATAAACATCAATAATGCGCACGCCATCAATGGTTGCCGCCAATAAGCGACGTTGTGGGTCATCCAAGTTCGGTACATCAAATACCATGTCTGTAGCTTCTTTGCCGCTAATAATGGCAACGCCATTGTATGTTTTCTGTCCAGCAAATTGCACATGATAACCAGCAGCTTCAAGTTCAGCTTTAGGAAAGTCTTTGTCTTGTTGCTTGGTCTCCTGCAAAGCCAGAACATCAGGCTTTTCGTTCGCCAAATATTCCAATACATGTGGCAAGCGAACCTTGAGTGAATTTACATTCCATGTAGTTATTTTCATGCTTTTTTACCTTTAGAAAGCAAATAGGCAATCCAACTTAGTCCTGTAACGAGCATCGCAGAAGATAAAATCATGCCCATGGTCAACCAATCACCATAAAGAAAACCAAGCTGGACATCTGGCTGTCGGAAATTCTCACAAAAAATCCGTGCCAAAGCATAACCTGTTAAAAATACTGCTACACGCATGCCCAAAGGCCAATCAAGCTTGCGTGTAAACCACAATAGTAGAAATAAAACGATACCTTCCAAGGTCAACTCATAGAGCTGGCTTGGATGACGAGGATTAGGGCCAGCACCTGGAAAAGTCATTGCCCAAGGTACTTCGCTAGGGTTTGTTACAACACGCCCCCAAAGTTCGCCATTGATAAAGTTACCCATGCGCCCAAATGCTAAACCAATCGGCGCAACCACAAAGATTTTATCCATCAACAACATAAATGGCATACTGTGTTTTCGGCAATACCACCAACCAGCCACAATCGGGCCAACCAGTCCGCCATGAAACGACATGCCACCCTGCCAAATATAGAATATTTCAATAGGGTGGCTGATGTAATAATCAAAATTATAAAACAGCACATAAGCCAAGCGCCCACCAAGCACAACACCCAAAATTAACGCTGTAAACAGTCCTTCATAGGCTTCGGACTTCACGCTTACTTCCCAAGCACCACATTCACGTAGTTGTTTACGCACCAAAAACCACACCGCAGAAAAGCCAAATACATACATCAGTCCATACCAATGAATCGCCAGAGGTCCTAGTTGCAATGCCACTGGATCAATATGAGGAGCCATCATGATAAAACCCACAGTAATAAGATGCCGAATAGAATACGGTACACACCAAATGCGACAAAGGTAAATCGTTCAAGGAATTGAATAAATAAACGCATCACCAGCCATGCTGAAATAAATGCCACCACAAAACCTGTACTTAAAACCAACCAATCAGCGCCTACAAAATCTTGGTAATGTTTAAGCAAATCAAAACCACTGGCAGCCATCATCACAGGTAATGCCAATAAAAATGAGAACTCCGCACTGGCTTTACGGCTCAAGCCAACCAACATCGCACCAATAATCGATGCCCCTGCTCGACTTGTGCCTGGAATCAAGGCAAATACTTGCGCCACGCCAATCCATAAGGCTTGGCGATAACTTAAATCTTCCACATTTTCTACAGGATAAACTTTGTCTTTATGGAAATATTCAACAATGAGGAAAATGATACCACCGACAATAAACATAACGGCAACAATATCGACAGTGAACATGGCTTTGATTTGTTTGTGGAATAAAAAACCAACAATGCCAAGTGGAATAAATGCCAAAACGACTTTTTTCCATAAGTCCAAATAAATAAAACTAAATTTCTCACGATAATTGGCAACTACCGCCAAAATTGCCGCCAATTGAATAATGACTTCAAAAGCTTTGTTTTCTTCATTCTGTGCAATGCCCATCCACTGACTTGCAACAATCATATGCCCTGTCGAAGAAATCGGTAAAAATTCTGTTGCGCCTTCAATCAGCCCTAGAATTATCGACTGTAATATATCCATGCTACGCTTAGCCTCACTTTCAATGGTGTGTAATGTTCGTAATGCTACGTCTTGCGAAGCACAAGCCAAGCTGCCATCGTTGCCTGCCCCAATGGAGTGAAAAAGTATGAAACGATTATTCTCTGGTAGCTTGCGTATATTAGATGGCTTTCGCCGCCTATTCATCAACTTGGTGTTTGCCGTATTTTTAATACTGATCCTTGTGGCTATCTTCAAAGCCGAACCTAAGTTACCTGATGAGGCAGTCTTACTTATCAATCCACAAGGGCAACTGGTCGAGCAAATAAGCCAACCATCTGCTGATGCTTTTCCATTGGCTTTGCCTGACTCCAACCAGTCAAAATTACGTAACTTAACCAAGGCCTTGGAAATTGCCCGTGATGATGAGCATATTTTGGCAGTTAAACTAGATTTGCAAGCCTTGCAGCGTACATCATTGGCAAAACTGCAAGTATTGCGTGCTGCCATTGAAGATTTCAAACAAAGTGGCAAACCCGTCTTGGTATCGGGTAATGCCTATAGCCAATCACAATATTATTTGGCTGCGGCTGCCAGCAGTGTGTTTTTGCACCCCATGGGAAGCATTGAAATCAATGGCTTTTCCGTCTATCGCAATTATATTCGTTCGGCATTGGATAAGCTGAATATTGATGTGCATGTGTTTCGTGTGGGCGAGTATAAATCTGCCGTTGAGCCTTTTATTCGTGATTCCATGTCTGATGCAGATCGCAAATCAAACAGTGTTTGGCTGAACCGTTTATGGCATGCATACAAACAAGATATTGCCGCCATGCGTGGTATTGATGCAGCACATTTGCAAGATTTACTCGATCATCAACCAGCCTTTTTAGCGCAACACAAGGGTAATGCTGGTGCATTATATAAAGCGGAACATCTGATTGATGTATTGGGTGATGAACAAGATGCCGAAGCTTTTCTACTCAAACAACTAAAATGGTCAAAACAAGAAGACATTCCTTCTATCAGCAGCAAAGATTATTTAAAATTAGCCTCAAAAACCGAGATTAAGTCCGTAGATACGCCAAAAGTTGGTTTAATCATTGCCAGCGGCCCTATTCTCAATGGCGAACAGCCTGCTGGGAGCATTGGCAGCAAAACACTTTCTCAGTTATTACGTAGGGCACAAAAAGATGCGCAAATCAAAGCGGTTGTTTTACGCATCGATAGCCCAGGTGGTTCGGCACTTGCTTCAGAAGTGGTACGCAAAGAGGTTGAACGCCTACGCGCTGCTGGCAAACCTGTTGTGGTTTCTATGGGTAGTGTTGCTGCCTCTGGTGGTTATTGGATTGCCTCCGCTGCTGATGAAATTTGGGCGCAGCCCACAACACTTACAGGCTCGATTGGCGTGTTTGGTATTATGCCTAATTTCACCCGTGGTTTGAATCATCTTGGTATTCATACCGATGGTGTCGGAACCACACAAATGTCGGCAGCTATGCGCCCTGATATGCCGTTATCCGAGAGCATGGGCAATATGATTCAAATGGGTGTCGATCATATTTATCAACGCTTTATTCACCTTGTTGCAATAGGTCGTCATATGAAGGTTCTCGATGTGGAAGCCATTGCGCAAGGGCGTGTTTGGAGTGGTGTGGATGCTCATCGTTTGGGGTTGGTTGACCAGCTTGGTGGTTTACAAGATGCCATTAAATCCGCTGCCAAACTCGGTGGCATTGCGGATAACTACCAGCTTGAAGAAGTGAAACCGCCACTTAGCTTTCCTGAAATGATTGCCGAACAATTGCTTGGTGATGCCGATGCACTGGTGCAGCTACAAGCCACATGGATGGGCAATGATAGTTATGCAGCTGTGCTACAAAGCACCGTACTGCAAGATATTTTTCAGCCCTTACATTTGCTTGCACAATTCAATGATCCCAATCATATTTATGCTTATAGTGAGCTGCCTTACTAACGATATAAGCTAATTACTAAAAATATCACTTACCTTTCTGAAAAGTCCTGTTTTAGCCCTTAAAACAAAAAGATAAGTGCAAGAATACCCTTTATTTTGAAATATAATCTAAATTCTCACATTGAGCGGGTAGAGGTTCTTAAAAAAACATTAGGTTTTTCGCCTTATTTTGATATTTATATTCTCAAAAGGAGCT
>CAYPXU010000045.1:0-11018 GCA_964414875.1 uncultured Zetaproteobacteria bacterium
CGGGGGTGATGATGAGACTGACGCTGATTTTCAATCAAGTGCGTAACATCAGTTATCAAAATGAAAAACACGATCCAAATCATAATCCGTCACCCATACGGTATCATCAGATGCAACAGCAATGCCTGCTGGTTTTTCAAACAACGCCTGACCGAATGCCAAAACGAAATCACCATCTTCGGTAAATTTCTGCACACGTTTATTGCGCACATCAGTCACATAGACAAAACCCTGCTGATCTACCGCCACATCAAATGGTTCATTAAATTGACCTTGTTTGTCACCCAAACCACCCCAGATCTGCACATTGCTGGGGCTATCCATACAAGAAGACAATAATAAGAGCAGCAGTAAGACAATGTATTTCGGCATATTAATCACGAACAATATCACGTGCTGTAAAGCCTGCTTTTTTAACGGCCTGTCGTAATACTTGGTCATCCACTTGCCTATCTGACTTGATGATTACAGTTGCTTTGCCTGTTTTCATATCAATGTTAACAGATTCAATAGCCTTTACTTTTTTCAAATTCTTCTCAAGCCCATAAGCACAGAACGGGCAGGATAAACCATCCACCTCAATGGTGGCTTTTTGGCTTGTAGCATCCCCCGCAAACACAATGCCAAGTGACATGAACCATAACAGAAAAACAACAACTATATTTCGTAATATGCGCATAACCACCTCTTAAAAATTCCAACGCATGCCAGCAGACCAAACCCAGTCCGTTTCCAGTGAGCTGCCATTTAGTCGTTGTACCACTGGCAGCTGTATGGCTGTTTCCAATACATATCTACGAGTTACATATTGCAAACCAGGCACGAGATTCCACGTCGTTCCACCACTGTTTATATCAGTCGCACCCGCAAGTTTATTCTTTCCATTCCAAATAAGATTGGATTCAAGCACAGCATAGACAAAAGCAGGCACACCAATATTATCTAATGATTGCGGCAATACACGGTACTGAAAAGAAGCATCAAACCGAGCAGTATCACCAAATTCAAAACCTGATGCCTTGGTATTTAGTTGATAATTAACTGCGCTATCAAATTCCCAGTCCAATGTTTGATGGGTCAGCGTTATACCTGCAAAAGGATCCCATGAGCCAGACCCAGATTGCAGTGGGCGCGGCAACACACCCAAAACATCACGTTTATTATGCGCGCCTGTGGGTATTTTAAGCCCTGAAAAAGGTGCGATACGCAAGGTATCACCAGGCCTATCCAGCTGATAAATTGTATAACGTGCAAAAAATTTACTATCACCCAAACCCTGTGTTTGACGGCGGATGCGTTTGTTGCCTATGGTTATATCCATACGTTTATCCACATAAGGCAATACAGCAAACAGTGCCAATTTGGGGTTAAAGCCATAAGCCAAAACAAGCGGCACGGCTGTAACCATCAAACCTCTATTTTGGCTTGTTATATCCCCTGTTTTACGCGTTAATTTCACTTGCGAGCGAAGAATCCCAACACCTTCAGATACTGGTAATGCGCTATTAAATGTAATCGGTCCAGCATGGGCTATATCGACAATGAGAATATTTAGAAACAAAACAACCATGCACAAAATGCGCATTTGAATGCTCTGACTTAACACTTTTTTACTTTTTGTATGGGTGGACATGGCACATCACCATAGGAGCAAAAAACACAGCAATCACCTTGTTTCGGTTTAAGCACTGTTTGACAGCCCTCACACGCGTAAAACCACTGGCAAGCATCGGTCGGCATCACTTCTTTTTTACGATATCCGCATTCAGGGCAGGTAATTGTTGATTCAGCAATCATAATCTTTTTCCATTCGCTTGAATGATGATAAACAGCAGCGACCTGACGGATTTCTAGATTCACAGGCACACAGCTTGTCTTTTGTTTGCTGCACCACAAAACCTTTGATTGCTCCTGCATTACCATCGGCTAATGCTGTGCGATAATCAGATTCGGAAATATCAAAGCAGTGACAGAGCATCGCTTCCTGATCGCCTTGAAATGCTCGCATTGATTTTTTCGGAATCATATCGGATGCTGAAAAATAACCAATATGGCAATCACGATTGGTACAAAACGCATAATCACCTTCGACTATACCTTGATTGGCGGGGAAGTGAACTTGATGCAATATGGTTTGCCTGCTCACAGGAAAGCAGTTTTGACTGCATGCTGGACATACAACTCGCCCTTTTTTCTCTTTCACATTACCGCAGCAGGACATTATTTTTCACCCTGATCCAAACTCGCCTTTGCTTCACGGTCTTTGCGAATAAATGCATAAATCGTTAACAGTGTAAACACCAGCAATGAAGGAATAAGCACAGCATCCAAATGCCCGATCCAAGCTGCTAAGCCGACAGCTCCAAATAGAATAACCAGTATGGGTGTAAAACAGCATAGGGCAGATATAAGCATACCAATCAAACCCGTTTTTAATAATGTTGATGTTTTCATCATATGCTCCGTTTTCCCTAATGGCATGAAGGGCAATTCATAACAAACCAAACCACAACAGCAGTTGCCGCGATAGCAATAATAACATTCAAAACAAATGATCCATTGAGTTGTTTGTTTCTGGTTCATTCATTATTTTTTATCCGTAATGGTTGCTGGATAACCCAGTTTGGTAATCGCCTGTGCAATCACTTGGGCTGATTGTTCACTATCTTCATATACAACCGTCGCCAATGACGTATTCATATCAACAGAAGCAGAGCGCACACCCTTCATTTGCATAGCGCGATGTCGCACACTGATTGGGCAAGTACCACAGGTCATACCCGCAACATGCATGTTTACGGCTTGTTCCTGAGCCCATCCTTGTTGTGTAGATATAGCCGAAAATGAGAGAAATACGATAGTTAATAATATTTTTTGCATCAGTGAATCTCCTTATTTGATAAGATAGGGCAGCAGTGCTGGTGAGATCAAAAGAAAAATAGCAATCCCACCCAGCATCCATAAAAGCACAGGTCTCTTTGGCGGACAGCCATTGGCAACACACACTTTTCTGCCTTGCCAATGCTGCCATCCAGCCCAAGCAATCAGGGCAAGAGTCATCACCGCAAATATGGGGCGATAAGGTGTCATCGCTATAAATGCCGATGCAGAACCCAAACCAAGAAACACCACAATCAATGGCCCTATGCAACAAGCTGATGCCAAACCTCCAGCTATCATTGCAGCAACCAGCGGTGTACGTTCTTTTTTTGTTTCAGTGTTATTCAACTTCATTCTCCAATGCCGTATTCTCCAATGATTTTAAAATAGGGCATGGATCGTCATCAGCGGAGTTTTCACACTGCACTGCCAATTTAAGCAAGCTTTGACGTATATGAGATAATTTCTGAATTTTTATATCAATTTCTTGTGCCTTCGACTCAGCCACGCTTCGCACTTCAATGCAAGCACGCCCATCACTACGTAATGCCAGTAATTGCCCAATTTCATCCAGTGTAAAACCAAGCTCTTTTGCCTGCACAATAAATTTCAAACGTGTGGCATCATGTTTGTTATATTGCCTATAACCAGAAGCCGAACGTACGGACTTTGGAATTAGCCCACGCTTTTCATAATAACGCACCGTATCAATGGGTACGCCCGTCATTTTAGATAACTCACCAATCTTCATAAGCGAATGATAAAGCATGGAGTATACTCCAGAGTCAAGCCCCTAATCCACAAATGGGCCATGCTGATAAATTGGCTCACCATGTGGTTTGCCAAAGCACCACATAACACGGCTAACATCAGCTACTAAAAGTTCGAGTTCCGTTTCCTGCTCAATAAAAGCTGCTTGACCTACTTGCAATGTTTCACCATTTAACATTAAAGAGCCTTCCAGCATATAAACAATACCACGCATGCCCTCGGGCACAGATTTTTTCCAGCTCACACCCTTCTTCAACGACACATCCAAATATTCCACATCGGTTTTAAGTTGAATCGCAGCTGTTTTATCATCAAATCCACCGACAATGGTACGAACCACTACTCCATTCTCTTTGACAGCTTCTACGACATCCACCTGCTGATAGCTTGGTTCTATAGTTTTTAATCGCTTAGGAAGGTTAATCCATAGTTGAATGCCTACAGCTTTCCCATCAGGCATCTCTGAATGAACAATACCTTTTCCTGCTGTAAAACGCTGCGCACCACCACCAAATACAGTGCCTTGATTGCCAAGATTATCCTTATGTTTCATACCGCCATCAAACATATAGGTAATGGCTTCAAAACCTCTGTGTGGATGATTTGGGAACCCGCCACCCGCAATATCAAAGTGATCCCAAAGTACAAACGGGTCAAAATTACGCAAATTAGCAACAGGCATAAGCCGTTTCACTTCAACCCCATCACCTTCAGGAACTACCATGCTATTTTGAATAGATATTGTCATGCCTTACCCCTTTGCAATGCTATTACCCCATACGCCTGCAAAGAAATTCTCTGACATCGGCTGACGTTTACGCGCCGCAAGTTCAACGGATTGAAGGTCTTCATCCAATATATCTGCATCACCTTGATAACCCAGCGCAATCGCTGCCATCGGCGTAAACTGCTCTGGAATTTTCAGTGTCTCCCGCGCTTTTTCACCATCAAAACCACCCATTTGATGGCTTATCAGCCCCATAGATGTGGCTTGCAGACACAGACTTATACTGGCTTGACCCACATCATAAGCAGCCCAACGATTCGCCTTACCATTGGCACGAAACACAGAATCAGCACATGCCAACATCAATATAGGTGCATGTTTTGCCCATGCTTGATTGCCAGGCACAAGCAATGCCAACATATTCTTCCATGCCGACTCATCTTCAAAGCGATTACTCACCACAAATCGCCAAGGTTCATCACCAAAACAACTTGGTGCCCAACGCGCAGCTTCTAAAACCGAAAGAATTTTTTCTTGCTCAACTGGTTTGTCTGCATCAAATGCTCGTGGGCTCCAACGTTTAGCAATGACGGTATGAATATCGGCTGATGGGTTCTCTTTCTTTTCACTCATAAAACCTCTCCTTGTTTAATATTTCACACTCACTGCACGACATAGCTGCTGCATCAATGGTTGTGCTGTTTCAAAATAGCTGCCAATCAAACCCACCAAATCATCCTGTAAAATCAATTCAGGCATCAACGGTGCAATGGCAATAAAATCTTTGCGTTTTAAATCTTCAATCATGGGATGATCCATGGGATAACCTTTGGGCGCGCGTTTTAAGCTGTCGCCAGCCAAAGAAAATGCTTTGTTCAAAGCTTTATCGCTAAGTGCATCTTGCCAACGCGTTGGGTGAGCATCGATATACATACGAATTTTCTTTAACGTTTCACCGTCAGGATGCCAAATACCTGCCCCGACAAATGCTTCTCCCGCTTCAATATGCAAGTAAAAACCAGGTGCATGCACATCTTTGCCCAACTCGTGGCGAAACTGAATACCAATATTGGTTTTGTATGGTTGTTTATTTTTGCCAAAGCGCACATCCCGATACACCCGCATCAAGGAACCACCAACCTTTTTATCAACTGCCACAAAATGCGGTGCAAAGCGCGCCAGTTCAGGCTGCATCGCACGAATAAAATCCAAAGCAGGCTCACGCACCATGGCTTCATATTCATGTTTGTGTTCATGGAACCAATCACGATTATTATTTTCACCCAGTCTGCTTAAAAATGAAAACGTATCCTCGCCAAAGAACTCCGCCATTATTGGCGCACACCTTCAATAGACATATACAATTCCACATTTTCTGCCACGGCTCCAAGCATGGATGATTTTAACATATTATAATCGGATAAATGCAAGGTTGTCCGCGCTTCAAAACCACGACGATAACCACCCCAAGGGTCTTTACCCGTACCAATTTGCATAACATCTAACTGAATATCTTTGGTAACACCTCGTAAGGTAAACTTACCTTTCATCATACCTTTTCCATTGCCTAAATCTTTATACGATGTACTCACGAATCTCGCTTTAGGGAATCTTGCCACATCAAAAAAATCACCACTGCGCAAGTGCTTATTTCTCTCTGCATGATTGGTGTCCAAACTGCTTACATCAATCTCTGCACGCACACTATTATTGCTTGGCTTTGCTTCATCGTAGACAAAGCTGCCATCAAATGTTTTAAAACTTCCAAGCAACCAACTGTAACCCAGATGTTTTATCTTAAATTGAATAAAGGCATGTTGCCCTTTAATATCAAACTTGTATGTCTCTGCAGCATGTGCAGGCAAGCTCACACTTAAACCTATAACCAATGCTAATAAATATTTTAATTTCATATACTCTCCTTTTAATTGTAGCTCTTTTTTATTTCAGACCTATGCCCAACATGCGTAATAATGTCTTATCTTTATCTATAAAATGATGTTTCAAAGCCGCGCCTGCATGTGCCGCTGCCAAAGCCATGACTGTCCAAGCTGCATATTGATGAATCAAACCAATCAAATCAGCCTTAGTTTTATCAAAAGATAAACTAGCTGGAATCACAAACCAGCCAAACACATCAATGCCCACACCTTCCGCTGTCGGAATAAAATACCCACTCACAAAAAGGACCAGCAACAATACATAGTGCAAACGATGTACAGTCAATGCCACCACCTTCTCCCAAGCTTCTCCCATAAGTGTTGGGCGAGTATTCAATAAGCGCCAAGCAAAGCGAAAGACAAGCATTCCAAACAACAACATACCAAATGATTTATGCATATACGGTGCGTCATGATACCAAGCATCATAATAACTCAGCTCCACCATCCATACTCCCAAGGCAAACATGCCAAATACAGCCAGTGCCATAACCCAGTGAATAACAATCGACACCCAGCCATAGTGATCTTTGCTATTCAAAAATGCTGTCACTTTTTATGCGTGCCATCACAAAAGGGTAGACTCGCGGATTTTCGGCAACCGCATACATACACCGTTTCATCGTTATCATAATGCACCACCATCGGAACATCATGAGTATCTTTATGCGAACCATCACAAAAAGGTGGTGTTTTTGTTAAGCCACACATGCAATAGCACTTCGTATCACCACGTTTCACATCCACAACAAATGGTTCTTGCTGCCATGATTTATTTTCAGATTCACTCATATAAATCTCCTTTCTCGGTTATGTGCTTGATTAAAGTCTAACGCAGGACCTTTGGGAACAATACGTGTCGGATTAATGCTTTCATGACTGCCATAATAATGTTGTTTGATATGCTGCATGTTCACCGTCTCACTAATGTCTGCATACTGATACAGCTCACATAAATAATTTGATAGGTTGGGATAATCAGCAATACGCTGTCGATTACACTTAAAATGCCCAACATATACTGCATCGAAACGCACCAAGGTCGTAAACAAGCGCCAATCTGCTTCAGTCAATGTATCACCGACCAAATAACGTTGTTTGGATAAGCGCAATTCCACCTCATCAAGTGCTGAAAATAACGCATCAAAGGCCTCATCATAAGCATCTTGCGTGGTCGCAAAACCACATCGGTACACACCGTTGTTAATATTGTCATATACAAAGCCATTAATCTCATCAACCTCAGCACGCAAGGCTTCTGGATAATAATCATCGTTATTGCCCGTCAAATCATTAAAAGCCGAATTAAACATGCGAATAATTTCCGCTGACTCATTGCACACAATGGTTTCGCGCTGCTTATCCCATAAAATTGGCACCGTCACACGCCCTGAATAACTTGCATTAGCTTTACTATAGAGTTGATACGCATAATCAAAACCATACAACGACTCAGGCACATCAAACTGCCAGCCTTTAGCTAACATATATGGACTAACAATGCTGACATCGATCAACTTCTCCAGCCCTTTGAGCTTACGAAAAATCAGCGTACGATGCGCCCAAGGGCATGCCAAAGAAACATACAAATGATAACGCCCTGCTACAGCTGGGAACTCGCCATTGTGTGTAATCTCATGACGAAATTGCGATGCTTTACGCTCAAATTTTCCACCTGTGGATTTGGTGTCATACCACTGATCTTGCCAAACCCCATCAACCAACAAACCCATAGCCTCTCCTTTTATGCAACACACGAATGATAGCTCCAACAAATGATATATAAAAAGAATATAGTTTATATCATCTTGATATATTTTATAAATACAATTATCTTGTCAGTATGACCCTTGAACAATTAAAATCACTGCGTGCAGTCGTAGAACATGGAGGATTTAGAGCAGCATCCGAAGCACTCTTTAAAAGCCAGTCTGCCATTAGCATTGCCATCAGAAAACTTGAAGATGAGTTAAATCTAGCCTTATTCACACGTGATAAGTATAGACCCATACTAACCAACGAAGGCAAAGCATTGTATAAAAAAGCTACGGTTATTCTCAATCATAGTGCCGAATTTACCCAGCTTGCCGAACAATTCTCTATGGGCGAAGAACCAGAGCTGCGTATTGCCATTAGCGGCATCACACCTATCGAGCATATTTTAGATGTGTTCAAACAAACATCAGAGCAATCACCATCCACACAGCTATCTCTGCAAATTGAAAACCTGAATGGTACCATGGAACGTTTACAGGACGGTGATGCCGATATGGTGATTTCAGAAAATACTGAGAATAACAACGACTATGAATATCAACACTTAACCCAAGTGGAGCTTATCAGTGTTGTCTCCACACAATCACCCTTGGCTAAATTCTCTAGCTCTTTGCAAGAGCGCGATTTGGAAGGCAGCACCCAAATTATTGTACGCGATACCAGTCTACACACACCCAAACTTACTGCTGGCATTGTGGAAGGCACCAATCACTGGGTGGTCAATGATTTTATGATGAAGAAGCGCGTGATTGCATCAGGTTCAGGCTGGGGACGATTGCCCAAACATATGGTTCAGGAAGATATAAAAAAAGGGCTATTGTTAGCCATCTCAAGCAACGATTTCCCAACCATCAATATCGACCTCAAAGCCATCCGTCACAAACACAAAGCCATTGGTCCTGTCGCTTCGGCATTATGGCAGCGCCTTCAACACATCAAGTGGATTTAATACACACGTATAAGTTAAAAAAGGGAAAAAAATCAAATCCCATCATCTCAACGATCAAGAACTTCTCTTACCAAGCGACTCATATCTTCAATGGCAAATGGTTTATTAAGTACAGTTTCATGAGCCACATTATCTAGGCGTTTTTTATCGTAGCCAGTAGCGAAAATAATTTTCACCTTAGGATCGAGAAGCCTGATAGATTTTGCAGCCTTATCACCATCCAAAGTAGGCATGACAATATCAAAAATACACAAATCAATGTCTTCAGCATGCGCCTCAAATAGTTCCACTGCTTGCTGCCCATCTACCGCAGTAAGCACGCGATAACCCAACGCTTCCAACACATCTTTACCTGTCTCACGGATATGCTGCTCATCATCAGCTAGCAGAATGAGTTCGCCATGACCTTCTGCAAGCCCACTCTCTTGCTGAAGTACAGAAGCCTTATCTTTCAATTCCAGCAACGGAAAATAAAGATGGAAGGTTGAACCTTTACCTTCAACACTTTCTACATCAAAAAAACCATGGTGTGTTTTCAGCGCACCAAACACCATCGCCAAACCAAGCCCTGTTCCCTTACCTTGTTCTTTGGTCGTAAAAAAAGGTTCAAACAAATGCTCAAGCTGATGTTCAGGAATACCACAGCCATTATCTTGCACATGTAAATGTGCATAAGAACCCGCCTTAAAATAATCATGCGTTTCTAAGAATGCCGCATCTGGCTGAAACATATCAAGGCTGACAGTTAATGATGGTGCATCCACATGTTCAACCGCATCGCGGGCATTATTCACCAAATTCATCAGCACTTGATGCAGCTGGGTTGCATCACCCTCAACAAGCAATCTATCAGAACAAATATGCTGCTTGAATGTTATATTTTCAGGCACCGATGTACGCAAAAGTTTGATTGTTTCATTGATAAACGTGGTAAATGGAATTTCTTTCATCATCACCGTACTTTTACGTGCAAAGGTGAGTAATTGCTGAATCATATCAGCCGAACGAAAACTTAACTGTTCAATATTTTCTAATTTTTTTAAGGCCTCAGGCTCTGTTTTGACATATTTTTTCAGCAGATATAAATCACCCGTCATACCTGCCAGCATATTATTAAAATCATGGGCAATTCCGCCTACCAACGTTCCCAAGGCCTCCATTTTTTGAGCCTGATGAAATTGTTGTTCCATGCGCTCCAGATCACTCATATCACTATGGCTGGCAATAAAGCTGATAACCTTTCCCTGCGCATCGGTAATAGGTGAAATGACCAATAATGCTGGATAAAATGAGCCATCCTTGCGTTTCTCAATCACCTTCGATTGCCAACGTTTGCCTGCGCTAACAGTCCTCCATAATTTTTGGTAAAAAGCAGCATCCTGATTGCCACTTTTTAAAAGATTTGATTTTTGACCCACCGCTTCCTGTGCCGAATAACCAGTCAGCGCTTCAAAAGCAGGATTTACATATTCAATTATACCATTCAAATCGGCAATCATCACACTTTCAGAAGACTGCTCAATGGATTGCGATAACTTGCGCAACATTTCCTTGGATTTTTTATGCTCTTCTAATTCTTCACAGAGCTTTTGCGTTTTTTCTTTCACCGTTTGATCAAGAAAACGAATAAGATTTTTCACATAGCTACTCTCAATACCAGAGGCAACATCTGATTCCGTCACCAAACCAAGCAATTCATTATTCTTAACCAATACAAGATGGCGAATATTTTGCGCCTTCATCATCACTATTGCATGAGTAGCCCCTACATCGGGCGAAACTGTCTTTAATGGGCTAGACATAATATCTTGAGCAGTCTTATCTCTCCAAGCAATGCCATATGCAAAATTATTGGAAATATCTCGTTCAGTGATAATACCAACAGGTCGTTTGCCTTCGACAATAATCATACAGCTTATTTTATTCTCAGCCATCACATGGATAACATCTAGCATAGCTGAAGAAGGTTCCATCA
>CAYPXU010000046.1:0-11011 GCA_964414875.1 uncultured Zetaproteobacteria bacterium
TTATTAAAATCATGCGCAATGCCGCCAACCAGCGTACCAACCGCCTCCATCTTCTGAGCCTGATGAAATTGCGCCTCCATTTCTTCCAATTCGCTAATATCGGTATGTGATCCGACAAAATGAGTAATAAGACCTTTATCATCCACAATGGAAGCAATGGTCAGCATAGCCGGAAAGAAACTGCCGTCTTTTCGTTTATCGATGACTTTGCCATGCCAGATATTCCCGCGGGTAATGGTATGCCACATGCGTTCATAAAAAGCGGCATCCTGATTGCTGCTATTAAGTATTCTGGGGGTTTGTCCGATAACATCTTCGGCGCTATAGCCTGACATCCTCTCAAAAGCAGGATTCACATACTCGATGATTCCTGCCCTATCAGTGATCATAATAGAACTACCTGCGCAGCTGATCGCATAAGATAGCTTGCGCACTAATACTTCTGCCTGCTTACGCTCGGTGATATCCTGAATTGTACCGAACATTTCAACAGGCTGTTTATTATGATCGAACTTCAGGCTACCTAATCCATGAACCCACCTCTCATGACCAGTTTTCAAATTGATAATCTTGTATTCCTTGTCGAATTTTTTGTATTGGGTTAACACATCATCCTGTAAATAGTTCAACATCATTTCTTTGTCATCAGGGTGAACAACCAGCAACCAACCAGCGAGATCCTTTTTGAAATTACCGTCAATTCCAAAGATATTATCCAGTTCTTTCGAACAGGTCCATGAATCCGTCTTAACATCAAAAACGTAATAGCCTAACCTAGCTATATGCTGCGCATCAAGCAGTCTTCTTTCACTATTCTGTAATGTTTCCGAAAATTTCTTGCGCTCAATATCCAGCGACAGGATATTGGCCAGCATCTGGATGAAATGTATATCATTTTCGCTAAAATCCCTGTGCACTTTTGCATGGCAACCAAGCACACCCCATGGTTGATCAATGCTTCCAATGATGACACTTAAGCCACTGATCACCCCGTGATCGCGTAGCAATGGAGGGCCGCTAAAGCGTGTTTCAGTACGTAAATCCTTGACGATGACAGGATAATTTGATTTGAGCGTATAACCAGCTTGAGAGTCCAGCTCCGCTCCAACGCTCGCATGACCGACCAGCCCTGGCTTCCATCCCACACCAGCACGCAGAAATAGCGCCTTGCCGTCTGGCTGTAATTCCAGAACCTTGCACAATTCTACGTCCAGCGTTTCGGCAATAGCCTCTGTCGCTTTCTGAAACAGATCATCAAGCCCCATCCCAGCAAGGGCATCCAGCCCCAATTTGATGCTGGCTGTCCGTTGATGTTCATATTGCTTCAGCCTCTCGCTGACCTGAACTTGCTCGGTGATATCTGTATCTGAACCAACCATGCGCAAGGGCTTACCTTCCGCATCCCGCTGCACAACCTTCCCTCTATCGAGATTCCATCGGTATGTCCCATTTTTCATGCGCAATCTATTTTCAAACTCATAACAGGCGGTTTCACCATCAAAATGCTTTTGCAAGGCAATTTGCAATGACGGCATATCATCAGGGTGAACTACTTCCTTCCAAAAACTTACATGATTGGGGACCTCCTCATCAGAATACCCCAGCGATGCTTTCCAGCGCGGGCTAAAGAGCACCTCTCCAGTTTGAATGTTCCAGTCCCAAATTCCGTCATTGGAGGCATCCAGCACAAGATTTAAGCGATTATTACTTTCCTGCCTCGCCGCCTCGGCCTGCTTACGCTCAGTGATGTCTTCAGCCATGCCCAGCACTGCCAGTTTACCATCCCATTCAATTATGCTGGCGTGGAAGTTCACCCAACAGGATTCGCCATCCTTACGGACGATCTTTACCTCATAACTGGCAGGCACATTGTCACAGCTTTGGCGGCAACGGTCTCTTTGCTTGACCATATCCTGAAATTCTTCATGAATAATTGCCCAGAAAGGCATAGCCAACAGTTCTTCTTTTGAATAATCGGTGATGGATAATGCAGAGGCGTTGACATAACGCATCTTATCGCCCTGAAAAATGAATACAGCTGATGGGATGGCTTCGACAATCGTCTGAAATAGCCTCCCATCTCCAACGGTAGGAATATCGCCTGATAACTCGTTATCTGATACCATAAGAGACACACTCCTTATTGAAAGCTAAGAATGGAACATTGATGCCGCAGATTATTGCTCCAAAACCTAATCATCCATGATCCTTAGAAGAAAGCTCAAGTTTTTTTTACATCGATAGGGTTGCGTCTTGAATGTTGAACAATTACACCCTCACACCTCAAATTATTTGCGCCCTGAACGCGGGTGCGACTTATCATACACCTCAGTCAGCTTATTGATGTCCAATGAGGTATAACGTTCCGTAGTTGCCAGAGAGCTATGCCCCAACAACTCTTGAATAGCGCGCAAATCAACACCGCCTGCTAACAAATGCGTAGCAAAAGAATGACGCAAGCGATGCGGTGTTACCGATACATCTGCGCCTGTTTCCAAGGCTCGTTTTTTCAGCATGCGTTGCACACTACGGCTAGTTAAACGCGCACCTCGCACATTGAGAAAGACTGCATGCGATAACGATTGCCGTGATTTGATATAATCATCGACAATTTTAACTGTGCCAGAGGGCATCGGCACAATACGTTCTTTCTTTCCTTTACCCAGTACCCGTAGCTCTTTTGCCCATATATTCACATCTTCGACATTCAAGCCCACCACTTCCGATACACGCAAACCACAACCATACATCACAGCCAACAATGCTGCATCACGTAAATCAGACGCTGCATCTGTGGGTTGCATGAGTTTTGCAGTTTGCTCTGGCGGCAGTGCCTTGGGTAAACGCTTGCGTTGTTTCGGAGCTATCACACCTGCTGCCACATTCTTCTCACACCTGTTTGCTTGCACACTGCTATCCAACAATGAGCGCAAAGCAGACAACCTACGAGCTAAGGTTGCTGGTGATAAACCAGCGGCATGGCCTGCAACCAACCAATCTTGCACATCACTACGGGCAATCGCGTCTAGCTGCATAGCACTTGGACAATGCTGTATAAATGTACTTAAGTCCCGCTGATAATTCGACACTGTGTGTGGCGATGCCATGCGAATTTCTCTAAGCTCTGTGATAAAGTGCTCAACAGCATCCTGTAACAACATCATTACTTTTTAACCATCTACTGCGGCTATCTCCACACGCGATCCACCCAAAGCTTTGGCAACATACATAGCTTGATCGGCCTCTGAAACCAATACCTTCACAATCTTATCTGCATCGGCTGCTGAAAAGGCAAGCCCTACACTAATGCCAATACGTTCATCATATATATCTATAGATGCGCACGCCTTGACCATACGATTAGCAATCTCTTCAGCTTTATCTATCGAGCAACCTTGTAAAAATAGCGTAAATGCATGCTCACCCATACGAATCATGACATCTTGATCTCGAATACACTGCTGCACAACTTGGCTAACATACACCAACAACTCATCGCCCTCTGTCGAATCAAGACTATCTGTCAGCACCTTGAAATCATCAACATCAAAATAAAGGCATGCCACCTGCGTATCTCTACCAAACCATTGTGATAATGGCTGGTGACTATGCGGTTGAAAAAAACGTCTGTTATGTGCGCCAGTAAGAGAATCTGTAACCGATAAACGTGCCAAACGCTCACGTACAATGGCATTTTCAAGTGTTAAACCAATAATTTGTGTTAAATGCTGCAAAAAGTCACCACTTTGATCTGGCGCAAAACGCCCTACATCCAATGAGCCCAATGCCAACACGCCAAAAGGTCGCGATAAATCGCCCAGCACCAAAAGTGCCAAAGATGATAAATGGCTATCGCGCGCCTCAAGCCATGGAAAGTTGCGCTGCTTATCCAACCTAAGCAGCCAGACATGACGGCTCGCTAGGCCTACTTTCCCAATTTCACCTTTTTCCACCCATACCAAATCTTGCTCTGATAGACCTGAAAGCTGGCATTGACCCATAAAGCTGGAGCGATCAAACCACAAACGCACCATATCCAAATCAAAACTCGAGCGCAGGTGGCGCAACAATGTAAAACATAAATCTTCCGCATCCGTTGCCGCCAAAACCAATGATTCAAGCTCAAACAATTTGCTGAAAAGCGCATCATTCTCTTGCAAACGCTTCATTATTTCCGCGACGTACTGTTTTAAATCACGGTTCTCATCCAGTAGTTTTTGCATTCGGCGCACTGTAAAAGTATCGCCTACATTATCATTGCTTTTCTTACTCATGGCTTCACACTCTCTTCTATCAGGATATGCCATGGCGATTGCGCATCCAAACGCGCCAAATAAAGGCGTTTTCGACTAAAGTCCTGATAATTATTGGAACGATAATGCTGATTAAACTCAGCCACCACTACCTCACCCTCAGCCCAACGATTGGCATCACGAATAAGCGTTAAATGTGAAATATCAATGTAAATAAATGTTTTACTGGCATTCACACGTTGTTTATAACGCTTCCAAGCCGCTAAATCACGCTTACCTGAGCGAAACTTCTTATGATAAAAGTTTAAATACGCAGCTGTGTCCAATGCAGACCAGTCTTTACGCCAAGATTCCAAGGTTTGTTGTACAGAAGTTTGCAATATTTGGCGTTTCTCATCATCACCAAATTCAAAGTTCTCCCCCACAACTACCCAGCTTTTACCAAGTTTGACATATTTAGACATCGCCAATAAGCGTGGGTTTGGCAGTGCAAAACAACCTTTGGTATCACGTGGCGGTCGTCTTCCAACACCGTCCCCATAACCGTGCATCCAAATACCATAACCATTTTTATGGTGTAAAACATCTAGCTCATTCGGATAGTCAATTGGGTAAGCCACTGGTCCATAACGCGATTCAAGACTCTTGCCTTGCAAGCGTTTCACAAAACGATAAACACCATTGGGCGTACGCGCGTCACCACTTGCTTGTTTATCCCCCAATTCTGTGCCTGTCACAATATATTCATCGGCTACACGCTCCAGCACACCACCAGCATTACGAGCATATACAAACATGCGCGAACGTGCTTTATCAACAAGGAAAACACTGTAAATATCTTCATCCACCTGCAAAATATCCAATGGCATGCCTGCAGCAACATCCAACTGTTCCAAAAAAGCATTCAAACGTACATCAGCCTCGCGCAAGCCTGGCGATAAATTTGCATCTTCCAAATGCTGTACGCCGTCTTGAATTTCCCCTTGCATATGTGCGGCATAGTCACCCGCATTTGCCACAGCGAGCAACGCAGAGCGTCGGTAAGCTTCTGCTTCCAACATATCTATCAAAGGATCATTTTTTTTCGATTGTTTGGCATACGAATGTAAAACCTTCAAGGCTTGCTCTGGCTCTCCAGCCTTCAAAGCCAAGGTGGCTTTTAAAAGTGATATATCAGCATGGGCAAGTGATGTAACAGCGGGGTCTGTGCCAGCTTGTAATGCTTGCAATGCACGCGCTCTCGACATGCTATCTTCTTCTACAGCCTGTGAAACAGGGGAAAACAATAAGCTCACCCATAAACACAGTATATATCGCATTAAGAAATCGATGCCTCACGCACAATTTTCCAACCTTCTTGGCGCTTCTCGAACTTCAACACTTTCACATCATCACCATTGTAGCTATTGGAATGAAATGTTTGCTTAAAACGTATGCGAGCCACATTTCCATCTTCAGAGAGCTCAACTTTAATATTACTTAAGTCCACTTTAATATACGTTTTATTGCCAATCACTCGTTTTTTATATGCCTTCCATGCAGATAAAGATGCATAACGCCCTGTCGGAACATAATCGCTGGCATAAGCAGAAAAATAAGCATTCAAATCTTGCGTTTGCCATGCTAATCGCCAAGCTTCCAAATCTGCCAAAACATCTTCCTTTGGATGATGAGTATCCACAACAGCATGATTATCAGCCACTTCTTCATTTACCTGCTTAGGCAATGGATGATCCGAAACCTTGACCACAGCTTTACCCATTTCTTTTGTGACAGCAACAGCATCCACAGCAGTAACTTTTTTATCCAATACTTCATGACTTGTAGGTTTTGACATCGTTTTCACTACTTTCTTGGCAACACTCGCTTGCGCAACTGCATGCGTAGCACTGGCTTTGGCACGACTATCACGAACCTGTAACAAGCGCGCATAACGCTGGCTTAATGCCGGATTATCATTTTTCACGAGGGCTTTTTTATAGTATTGCAATGCCAGTTTAATATATAAATCAGCAATATTTTCTTCGGCAACCGCATAACCAGGATGTTTCTGCAAGG
This sequence comes from uncultured Zetaproteobacteria bacterium, assembly GCA_964414875.1. Lineage (GTDB taxonomy): Bacteria > Pseudomonadota > Zetaproteobacteria > Mariprofundales > Mariprofundaceae. The sequence goes on from CAYPXU010000046.1 coordinate 6,312, forward strand.
ACTGTTCTAACTCATGAACAGCAGCTTTAATATCACCCAGTTCATTATAAATGACAGCTAAATTATTATGCGGCTCAGCCAAATCATCGCGCAGCTCAATCACCCGTCGAAATGCTTCAATAGCCTGATGGAAATGCTGACCTCGTGCTTGTGCAACACCCAATAAAAACCATGCCTGATAATCATCTGGTTTTGTCTGTACTTGTTTATTTAATATCTCAGCCGCAGCCGCTACACGACCAAGATTTAAAGCTTCTTTTGCCTGATCATTCGCACTTTTCGCCTGCACTTGCCACGAGCACACAAACAAAAGTATTAGAATATAAAACACCTTGCCCAAAACTTTCATGGGGTTCTCCCCGCCTGTAAAATAGACTGATCATTCAAATTTAATGCGTAATATAAAGCAAATAACCACATTCAACCATCATACATCCCATTAGCCTTGCGGAACATGCAGCAAATCAACAACAGCACGCATTGTTTCAGGTTTTACATCTGCAACTTTACGCTCCAAAAAATCCAATGTTTCAGGGTGCGGGTGAGCAATGACAATGCAACCACCTTGTCGTTTTGCACAGTGCTGCGCAGATAACCAAGCCTTTTTGATATCATCTTCTTTGACGGAATGATCCAGAAAAACACGACGCGCACCCCAAGTGAGTCCATAATCCGCCGCAATATCCGCAGCCACTGATTTAGCTGATGTTTTTGAATCTACAAAGAACAACTGATTATCTCGGCAAAATTGCATGACCCAGCCCATCGGCTCAGGCATACTGGTTAAGAAAGAACCCATATGGTTATTCACACCTTGCACATAGGGCACCTTTCTCAAGCCATGCAACAACATTTCTTGCACCCTATCTTCAGACATATCGCCTCGTAAAAACGAATCATCCATACGTTCACGGTAATGAGGATTCATAGGTTCCATTGGCATATGAAGCATTACAATAGCACCAGCCTGATGCGCCATTTCCGCAGCTTCTTTGGCATGCGGTGCATCAGGGATAATCGAGATTGCTATGGGAAGCTTTAAAGCAAGAATCCGTTTCAAAGCTGGTAAATCATAACCCACATCATCTATAATCAAAGCAATACCGTGCTGTTTCAGCACATCATATTGATATGCTTTTTTATCAACAACCTTCGGAGTTATGCTTTTTTCTTCAACCACGTCCACATGAGCAGGAACCACCTGAATATCTTCATATACAGGTGGCTCAAGTTCAACATGTTTTACATCATACTGCGAATCACTTGGCCAAATCAATACCGCAATCAACATGGCTAGAACCCCTAACAATGCTGGAGTAAGCCAACGCGAAAGGTGTTTTTTCCGTGTTTTCCGCCTAGTTTTTTTCATCGACATTCAGTCTTTAACTACGTCCCTGCACTACATACATAGCTTTTAACACATCCAAAGCTCGCTGTAATTGCACATCTTTACCCAAACGCTCCTGCATTTTTTGGGAGACATTGCCTTTTACATCTTTTTTCTTACTTTCTTTTTTACCATTACCATTGGCCAAGTGCCCTTTCAAATCTCGCTCTGAAATACGTAATGTTTCTTTTTCTGACGTGACTTTTTTAACCGCCACCCAAGGCACTTCAATATCGGGATCAATACCAGTCGCCTGAATCGAACGACCACTTGGCGTATAATACAGCGATGTGGTCAACTTAAATGCCGTACCATCTCCCAATGGAATAATACGCTGCACAGAACCTTTACCAAAACTCTTAGTACCCATCAATACTGCCCGCTTGTTATCTTGCAAGGCACCACTCACAATTTCAGAGGCTGATGCCGAGCCATTGTTTATCAATACAACCAATCCCGCACCATCCAAAACATCCCCAGGCTTGGCATCAAAGCTCATATTTTTACCAACACGTGATTTGGTGCTTACAATACCGCCTTTATTGAGAAACATATCGCTTATCTCTACAGCTTGGTCCAACAAACCACCTGGATTATTGCGCAAATCAAGCACAGCACCTTTAAATTTCCCACCAGCTTCCTGCTTTAGCTTAGCAATTTGCTCTTTCAGCTCTTTACTGGATTGTTCTTGAAATTGTGCCACACGCAACCACACAAAACCTGGTGCCAACATAGCGCTTTTCACAGACTTCACATGAATAACATCGCGAACAATTTTTATTTCAAGGGGTCTTGCTTCGGTTTTGCGAAAAATGGTCAGCACAATGGATGAACCAGGTTTGCCGCGCATCAACTTCACAGCTTCAACAAGTGATAAGTCCTTAGCCAATTGATCATCAATTTTAACAATAAGGTCACCCGCATGTATGCCCGCACGATCAGCTGGAGTGTCTTCAATCGGTGATATAATACGAATACCACCTTGCGCCGAAGATATTTCAATACCCAAACCACCAAATTCGCCCGATGTTTCCACCTGCATTTGTTTGTACATATCTTTGTTCATATAAGTTGAATGCGGATCAAGACTTGAAAGCATGCCTGCCAAAGCCCCATCAATAAGCTCTTCATCCGTTTTATCTTCTACATAAGTGCGCTTTACAGCATCCATAATCTGCGCAAATTTATCCATTTGGCGATAATCAGTTGCCGCCGTTGCTTGCTGATAACCTTGAGATGGATTCCAAGCCATAACACCTGCAACAAATACTGCAGCTGTACCAGCCAATAAAATCATCCGTGTTTTCTTCAAACTCATATCCATCTCCTAACCTAACTCTGTTTTCAATCTAACGACACCAACGTGCAGGATTCACAGCCTTACCTTTATCCCGCAACTCAAAATACAAACGTGTTTTCTCAATCCAGCCTGTACTTCCTGCTTCAGCCACAACATCACCAGCTTCCACCCAGTCACCCACTTGTTTATACAGCGCATCATTATGCGCATAAATACCCATGATGCCATGCCCATATTCAACCACCATCATCAAGCCAAAACCACCAAACCAGTCGGCATAACGCACCTGCCCATCAGCCATCACTCTCACCTGCTTGCCTGACTTCTTGGTGCTTGCGGGCGCAATCTGAACCCCCTGCAATTTAGCCGCCTGCGCAGTCGAACGCGACCCAAAGCTTGCCATCACCCTACCCTTCAAAGGCCAATGCAGACGACCTTTACGCTTACGGATAGACACATGTTTGGCAATTTTATCACTGTTCAACAATGCCTCTTGCAGACCATTGAGTAAATGAAACAAGGCTTTTTCTTGTTTCGCTAACGCTTTATCACGTTTTTTCTTAAGATTCACATCTTGACGTAACTTCCTCGCCATCTTCTGTTTGGCTTGCAAACGCTTCGCAGCCTTATCTTGTAATTTTTTCTTATCATCACGAAGTTGGCTAAGGTGCTGCCGCTCAACCAACAGTGCTTGCTCCACAGTTTCAAGCTCATGCAATGCTTCTTGCCACTGCTTACGATCTTCTTGCTGCCGCTCCAACATATAGCGCAACATGAATTTTCGATGCGGCACTTCTGTCACCTTCACGCCAGCTAATATATCCAACCAACTGGGCTGCCTATTGGCGCGTCGCCATGCAGCACTGGCTTCACTTTGCATACGCTCTTGTAACGCTTGAATTTGTTTTTTTAATATTTTGCGCTTTTTAACAAGCCTTTGAACCTTGTTGTCGGCTACTTGCCATTGCTTATTTGCCAAAGCCAGTGCTTTACGAGCTGCAAGTAATGCGACATCTAATTTACGCAGATCTTTACCCAGAGAGCCTAATTGTGTTTCAAGTGCTTGACGAACTTCTGCCAAACGCACACGTTCCTGCCGCACAGTATCGATTTCAGCTTGAATATCTCGTTTTGCCCAAGCCGCGTTACTACTTAATAACAAGCCCAGTAAAACATACACAACAAGCCATCGTTTATTCACGATGATACGGGTGCCCCTGCATAATGGACCATGCTCGATATAATTGTTCAGCCACCATCACACGCGCCAACTGATGAGGAAGTGTTAACATCGAAAGACCCCATATTCGCCCTGCCTTGGCACGCACTGCGTCGGATACACCCGCAGCACCACCAATGACAAAATCCTGTTCGGCATTACCAGCCAACTGCTGCAAATATGCAGCCCATTGCTTGCTTGGCAATTGTTTTCCACGCTCATCAAACAATATAAAGCCTGCTTTGGCAGTCTTTAAAATATGCTTTTCTTCTTCTTGTTTACGCTGTGCCAATTGTTTACTGCGCCCTTCAGGCAATTCAATCACCTGCAAGGAACATGGTCCAGACAAACGCTTGCGAAAACGCGATTCAAACTCTGCCAGTTCGGGCACGATGCGCCCAACGACCAATAACCTCAGTTTCATGCTTCAGTCGTAGAATCCACAGCCGGCGTATCACCTTCTGGACGCGCCCATAGACGTTCCAATTGAAAACTCGTACGTGTATCTGGTAAAAACAAATGCACAACCACATCACCTAAATCCACCAACAACCATTCCATCGCTTCCAAACCTTCAATTTTAGCAGGCAAACCATTGGCATGTGCCACACCCGCAACAGCTTGGGCAATAGCCTTAAGCTGACGGTTCGTACGACCTGTTGCCAATACAAAACGATCCGCAAATGCGCATTTTCCCTGCACATCCATAACCACAACATCTTGGGCTTTTTTATCTTCAATTGCTTCAACCACAGCATCTGTCATCGCCTGTAGTGCTTTATCTTCACTCATTC
>CAYPXU010000047.1:0-10901 GCA_964414875.1 uncultured Zetaproteobacteria bacterium
GGACTAAGCTGATACAGTTTATCTTTGAATTGCTGGAGCATTTTATCATCATGTTGTTCAGTAGCCAAGCGCATCATCGCCTTCAGTGCACCCTCATGATCTGGGCGAATAGCCAAAATCTTTTCTAACGCCTGTTTTTGACTCATGCCCGATGCCAAAGCTTGTGGCAAGCTGGCAAACATTGCATCTGCAAGCCCAAAGCCTGCCCAGCGATCATCTTTATTTGCCTGATATGCCAAAGCCAACAAACGCCCTGATTCTGGTTTGCCTTGCAAAGCTAGCAATTGTGCTCGCTGCGTGAGTAAGGTTGCTGCCCATGCACGTTTAAATGATTGTTTATCATTCTCTTGCACCGACCAAACTTTTGCCCCCTCGTTCAATGCCACACGGTGCTGCATCAACCAAAATAACACCTCGGGTAACACTGCATCGGCATAACGCATATTTGGCAGCGCATATTCGATTACAGGTGTCCATTCACCCTGTACTTTTCCATGTTTGGCTTCACGCAATACATCGGAGATATTACCCCAGTAACGACCCAGCCATGTCCAAGCACCTTCACCACCCCATGTATCTATTGCTGGCGCAGCAATACGTAAAAAATCTGCCGTACGATGTTGTTCTGTGGATTTAAAACCCACCAAACCCATGCGATAACCATCGACAAACAAGGCATTGTTTGGGAAAATATTCACAAAACTGCGCAATACCACCTGCAATGATGATATATCAAACTGATTAAATGCCAGCCACTGCACAAACAGCCCATCATCATGCAAATGGGCTTTGGCACGAGCAAATTGTTCTACGGAAAGCAAAGCACCACGCCCAATTTGGTCAGGGTGAAATAAATCACCAATAATCACATCATAGTCTTGCTGTGTGCGCATCAAAAAACGCCGTGCATCATCATGTTTTAGATCTATGTTATGGGCAATGCCAGCATTAACCTGATTGAAATATGTTTTTGCTGCCGCAATCGCGCCCAAAGAGAGTTCAACAGCATGTAAATGAGCATCAGGCCATGCCAATGCACCCGATGCTGTAATACCTGTGCCTAAACCAAGAAAAAGCACCTCTTTGGCAGAGCCGTGTAAAAATAATGGTAAGCGTGCTTGATTACGTTGTACTTGTACCGATGTTGGATCACTGGATGCATCCATGCGTTGTAAATCTGCCAACAATACCCGTTGTCCATCTGATTTTTCTACCACATGCGTCATAGAAACCGCATCTTCACGCTGGTATAAATCCTTAGCATTTGGCAGTTCATACGCCAATAAACGTGATGCAGTAGGTAATTGTTGAACAGGCAATGCTAAACCAACAAAAACCACACACGACACACCGATATATAATACCCGTTTACCTGCATCTAACCAATAATACGCGCACAGCATCATCAAAGCTGCTGCCAACAACCATGTCGCTGCCGTTCCAAACCATGGAATCAATACAAACCCTGCCAACAAAGCCCCAACACATGCACCGATACTATTGGCAGCATACAGGCTCGCACCATCATCATGGTTGGCAATCAATGGCAACCATGCACCCATCGCCAAAGTGACTGGCAAAGTACATGCCGCAATCAACAAGCCTTGAAATATAAGTGAAGAAGCAAGGCTATGAAATACCACATTATGACCCAAATCATTCACATAAGGAAAAGCATACAAACCGATTACTGCCATAAGCGCAGCACTTGCTGGCAACCATGTTAAAGCCTTTTTACGTGGTAAATACTTTGCGAATAAGCTACCCAAAGCAATACCAATAAGAAAAACACTCAAAATGACTGCCAATACATATTCGGTACGCAGTAAAATCATACCATAAGCACGCGTCCAAGCGATTTCTAACATGAGTGCGCCCGCACCCATGCCCGCATACGCCAGCAAACATGATACTTTTGGTAAAGTAGCATAGTCACGTATGCTTATTTGCTTATTTTCTTCTGCTTCCACAACAAATATCGAAAGCCAAAATAACACGATCGCAATCAATACACCCAAGCCTGCCACACACTGCAATGCCGATACCCAGCCCAACCAAGGCAATAATAACAACGGCAACAATGCACCCAATGCGCCACCCAAAGTATTTACACCATAAAGTTTGCCCAAAGAAAGTTTCCATGCTTTGCCAATACGCAACATCCAAGGAAAAGCAAAACCCAATGCCATCGCAGGCAAACTTAATACCAATAATGCCGAAGAAACCTGCCAAAGCTGCCACGCTTGCATGCTATCCACCGATAACCATAAACCCTGCAAGCTATGCATTATCATGGGTAAGCATAACGCATATAAAGCAACGCATAATTCAATGCCCGCCAATGTGCGCAGTGTATTCTTAAATGAGCTTTGCCAACGATTGCCTAGAAAACTCCCTAGCCCTAAACCCAGCATAAAAGCAGCCACTGTAACCACGACACCCAAAATGCTAATACCAAACAATAAGGACAGCATGCGCGTCCAAAGCACTTCATAGGCAAGTGCTGTTACACCCGATAGGGCATACAGTAATAATAAAACATTCGATTTATAAGAGAGTTTCATACACATCACACACTTTTTTATTTATCACTCCATCCATTATTACTGCAAGGTAAATTACTGGCTGGAACTGTAACAACATAAGAAATATTTGTTAGCCATTAAAGATTTAATTTTTACTGCCTATATATACCCTGATGGATGTTTATCTGATCAGGAGTAGGTTATGAACGTTGATGCAAGTATTAGCGGGTGGTTTCAAGCTCCAAGTGCAACACCCATATAAAAAAAGGCACCTCGCATGGGGTGTCCAAACAAGATGCCTTTCCGCGACTCCAATACAGAGGGGGGAAGAGTAATTAAAGAGTCGCTAACAATAATCTGCTATTCGAAACTATAAAACCCAATCAAACCTCTGGCTATCGCATAAATTGACTACTTTGTTAGGATATAAAGCCTCATTATAATCTCACCACCCACCAGCAACATGCTTAAATATTTTGGTGGTATTTTCTAATATTTCATACAAATGTAGGTAAAGCAACTTGTTTCAGAGTTAGCAGCATTGATTACCCCTATCCACACTATTTCATCTTCTTTCCAGTCTTCGAGAATATCTTTCACTGTTTGTTTAGGGGTAAGGCATTAATACTGCTTATTTATGGTTTTTTAATAGCTCACCCTTAACACACCATGTCCAAACAGAATCACCTAAGCCCAGCCTTGCAAAAGTTAGAATTACCGATCCGCATTGACAGGTAGCAAAATATAAAGACAGTGCGCTATATGTCGATACAAGGATATTATCAGCGTAAAGGAGCGGTCATGCTTGCATGGCTGGCATTACTCATTTGCCTGATTTCAACATCCAGTATTCATCACCATGAAGATGGCATGCATCAACTCCATGCATGTCAGCTGTGCGCACTTGAAGATGTTACCACACATGGCGCAGCAGCTTCTAATCATTTCACCCTTACCGTAGCATCAGATGTATTTGTATCCATCACTATGTTACCTCTCATCACCAGTCATATTTCTCACTTTATGTGGGACATCCGAGGCTCTCCTGTTTTTTCCTAAATCGTAAGCAGTAACCCGTACTGCTAACTCTGATGGTTAAATCATTACTCCGTGAAATACAAACGCAGTCCATGATGATAACCATACATTCCATTGTAACCAATGACTGTCAGATACTTATATCAGGCAGTTGCGTACTATTTACACAGGAGAAAACCGTGAACCGATTTTTAATCACTACTATATCTTTAATATTGGCATACCTATATATGCCTGTAACGCAGGCTGCTGAAATAAACAATAACAACAACAATAATAAGTTAAAACAGCAATTAGAACAAACTCGTGTCTTATTGGAGTCCATGCAAAAACGATTAAACCATTTAGAACAAAAAGAAGAATCTACAATGGCAATCATGCAAGCCAAACCAGCATCAACGCCGATCACTGCAAGCTATGCTACCCAATATGCGCCAGCACAGCCTGCTTCATTAGGCAGTGCATCTTCCAATGCATTTAACCCTGATATTAGTGTCGTGTTGAATGGAGGCTATCATGCCTTTAGTCAACCTCCATCTGGCTTTGCCATACCTGGCTTCCCTATAGGGAATGTGGCGGGATTGGGTAAACGCGGGCTTGCATTGAATGAATCTGAACTCGACTTGGCATCGAATATAGACAACATGTTCTATGGCAGCCTAACCGTGTCTCTGGCTCCTGGCGGAGGAGCCAATGTTGAAGAAGCTTATCTACAAACATTAAATGCACCTTTGGGATTAACAGTGAAAGCTGGTCGTTTTTTCTCAGGCATCGGTTATTTAAATCAATTTCATGCACATCATGATGATTTTATTGACCGCCCTTTACCCAATAGAGCTTTCCTAAACACACAATTTGGTGATGACGGTGTCCAAATCCGCTGGTTAGCTCCCACAGATACATTTTTAGAATTGGGTGGTGAACTTTACAATGGCAATGCATTTCCAAGTGGCGGCGGGGCGCTACGTGGACAAGGAACTTGGGATGCCTTTATCAATGCTGGCGGAGATATTGCTTACAGCCAAAGCTGGAAAGCTGGCATATCCTATTTGCAAACCCATGCCATTGCTCGTAATGCCTTTGATGCGGCAGGCAATAGCGTTGGAAGCTTCTCTGGCAATAGCCGTTTATGGCTGGCCAATATGGTCTGGAAGTGGGCTCCAAATGGTAACCCTGTGAATCAGAACTTCCGTTTCCAAAGTGAATTTTTCTATCGCCATGAGCAGGGTCTTTTCGGTATAACAACGCCAAATGCAGTGTATTCAGGCAAACAGTTTGGCTGGTATAGCGAAGGTATTTATCAATTCACCCCCGGATGGCGCATTGGTGTACGCCATTCAGCGTTATTTGCCAATAATAACGGTGCATCAGTCACCTTGGGCAGCATATTGGATAACAAAGGTCATCGCCCTCGCAGAGATAGCCTAGTGCTTGGTTTTAACAACAGTGAATTTTCAAGGGTTCGTTTACAACTATCACGCGATAACACGCAATCCAAAGTCGATTATCAAATGGGATTGCAATACATCATGTTGCTTGGCGCACATGGTGCGCATCAATTTTAAGCATGTTTGAGAACATGCATACTCAAATTATAAGGAAATTAGAAATGATAACATATATACGTCTATTGGCTTTAACATTACTATTTAGCACTACCATATTTGGCTTTTCCGCATCGGCAAATGCAGATGTTCGTATCTTTGCTTGTGAACCCGAATGGGCTGCACTGGCAACAGAGATTGGCGGGGATAATGTATCCATTTATACCGCTACCCATGCTTTGCAGGATCCGCATCATATTCAGGCGCGACCGAGTTTAATCGCACGCATGCGACGCGCCGACTTAGTGATTGCCACTGGCGCACAATTGGAAATCGGATGGCTGCCTGTGCTATTGCGGCAAAGTGCCAACCCTAAAATTCAACCCGGTCAACCTGGAAATCTTGCCGCCGCTGATTATGTGCACAAAATGGATGTACCATCTCGTATTGATCGGGCATTGGGAGATATTCATCCGGGTGGAAATCCACATATCCAGACTGACCCTCGTAATATTTCCATTGTCGCAGCTGTTCTACTTCATAGACTTCAACAGATTGACCCAAGTCATGCCAATGATTACCTAGCCCATTACAATGATTTTATGCAACGCTGGAATGTCGCCCTGCAGCACTGGCAAGAGCAGGCTATGCCGCTGCATGGGTTGCATATACTGGTATATCATAAAGGTTGGTCTTATATGATGGACTGGCTGGGCATAATCGAAACCGACACACTGGAACCTGTTCCCGGTGTGCCGCCCACCACATCCCACCTTGCTTCTCTACTGGCTAAACTCAAGCAACAGCCTGTAAGCATGATTATCTATGCTGCCTATCAAAATTCACGTGCCGCAGAATGGCTTGCTAGGCGCGCCAATATTAAGGCTGTAAAACTCCCATTCACCGTTGGAGGTACGGATAAATCCAGCGATTTGTTCGCTCTCTATGGTGAGACCATTCATCTCCTTTTAACCGCGTCACAAAGTCAATCACAATGAATATCGATGGGCTTGATCTTAGTATTCTCGGTCCAGCCTTACTCGCTGGCATCCTTGTACTAAGTACGCATGTGCCTATGGGTGTGAAGGTATTGGAACGAGGTATTGTCTTTATTGATCTTGCCATCGCACAAGTGGCTGGAGTTGGGATTATTGCTGCTGATATGATGGGATTCCCTATGCATGGCAGCAGTGTGCAAATTGTGGCGACTGCAACAGCATTATCTGGCGCATTATTGCTGACATGGCTGGAAAAACATTATGCCAAATCGCTGGAAGCGCTTATTGGTATTTTGTTCGTTTTAGCTGCAAGTATTGGCATTATATTATTGAGTAAAAATCCGCATGGCGGGGAGTATTTGAAGGATCTTTTGGTGGGTCAAATACTATGGGTCAATCCCCATGACCTCATACCAACAGCAATCATGTATGCTATTATTCTTGGCATTTGGTTTGTATTCCGCGCCCGTATTACAGGCGTGTTATTTTATATGTTATTTGCAATTACTGTCACTGCATCGGTGCAATTGATTGGCGTATATCTGGTATTTGCCAGTCTGATTATTCCGTCCCTCACAGTCATGCGCATGCATCGTTTCAGGTTGTTGTATGGATATGGACTTGGCATTGCAGGTTATATGATTGGCTTATGTATTTCCGCCATTTTTGATTTACCAACTGGTGCAATTATTGTGTGCTCCATTGCAGCCACTTCATTATTATTTTCACATTTCCTTAAATACTTGCACGGAGACATCGCCACAGAAAAACATGTGTATAACAAAGCTTAAAAGCAGTCGTTCAGCAAACAATCGGTCATTTCACGCATATGCTGAGGAAAAAAGTGCCCTGCCCCATCAATGGCGTGAAACTTCACATGTGCTGGCATTGTTTTCATCCATGCCTGCACCTGCTCAAAAGGCACAATCTCATCTGCCGTACCAGAAACAACGGTGAGTGGGCGCGTTTCTTCTTGCATAAAATCAAACGACCATAAATTAACGGCTGGCGCAACAGCGAACATACGCTCTACTCGTGCATCTTGTTTGGCAGCTTTTAAACCAGCATAAGTTCCAAATGAGAAACCTGCCAGCCATAAAGGCGAATCAGGGTGCTGCTCTTGCAAATAGTCCAAGGCGGTAAGCACATCCTTGCTTTCACCATTACCTTCATCCCATTCACCTTCCGATTGTTCTACCCCACGGAAGTTAAAGCGCAACACTGAACAGCCCTGATCTTCAAAGGCACGCGCCATCCAATACACAACCTTATTGCGCATGGTACCACCATATAAAGGGTGGGGATGACATACGACAATCGCAGGTTTTCCTGCTTCACCTGACTGATAAAGTGCTTGTAATTTCCCAGCCTCACCTTGCAAAAACAATTTCTCATGGTGATGTACTGTCATATAAACAACGCCTCATAGGCTGTCGCAGAGAAACCTACTTCAATATGTTCGCCGCATACCAACACAGGACGTTTAATCATGCTTGCATGTTCGATTAATAATGCCTGCGCTTTGCCTGCATCCAATCCGTCTTTATCTGCATCGGGTAACGTTCGCCATGTTGTACCACGTTTATTAAGCAATACTTCCCAACCAACTTGCGCACACCAATGCTGCAATAATGTCGCATCCACACCCTCCTTCTTATAATCATGGAAGGTGTAATCTATTTTATGTTCAGCAAGCCACTTTCTAGCTTTCTTAATGGTATCGCAATTGGGAATACCATACATATGTACTGTCATATTCTTTGCCCTTGTATCTCATATTGCCCAAATAGCTGCCCCCCTTCAGCATCTAGGTAAAGTGAACGTAATATTGTATTCACAGGTGATAAACTCCCCTGCAATATAGTATGAAAATCATTTTGTCCCAGCAATGATAAATGCGTGGTTAAAAACAAACGATTTAATACGCCATCCGCTAATAAGGTATGGTGAATCGCAGGTCCAGCAATCATATAAGCACTACGATAAGCCTGCTTAATTAAAAAATTCCGCAACGCTTTTCCCTGCACTTGTCCAGCACTAACCTGCACGACACCCACAGCAATATCTTCAAGTTGCTTGCAGCGATCTGCATCCGCCCCTTGCACCGTAAGCACCCAAATCTGCCTACCTTGCAAAGACTTTATTGCTGCTAAAGGTATATCCAAACTAGCAGATACAATCACTATATCAGGTTGAGGTTTTAGACCTTGCTCGGCTCGCCAAGCTGCCAAATCAGCATAATCAGGCTCTTGCCCTACAGGTAATAAATCTTGCGCACAACCTTGATCCAATTGCCTGAAATAACGTGCCGAAGTAATCATCACATCGGCTTGTGCTGCCAATTCCTGATACAAACGCCAATCACGCCTGTTAGCTATACTTGCGGGCACAGAGAACTCATGAGCTTGCCCATCGCGAAGGGCAATGCGCCCATCCAAGGAGGCAATATAATTGGCATAAATCAACACATCACCAACAGCCGCTTGCTGATGCAAACAGGCATCAAGATACAAACCTTGGAGCATTTTTTTATCCGCCGATGGTGGAAACAAACATTGCACAGACATGTCCCAAGGCTAGAAGCCATGTTAACAACATGGAAGCATTCAATTCACATTTGTCTCAACGCCAAAAACTCACTCCATTTTAATCATCATATTTTTTTGTGAGATCGTTCTTTTAAAAATAGTTTTTTTTAAATTTAATGTATCAATACATAGCCATAAAAGACTGCTTTCTTAATACATAAATGATACCTATTGCATAAAAATATAAAATACCATCATTTATATGCTATATCTGCATTTATTCAACCAAGATGACCACTTCCACTTCTGGATTGCGTTTCATTTTAAAGGTTTGAAAAGGAAATAGCATGAAATATTCATGCCCTTTTTAAACCTTTAAAATGAAACAATAGCAAGACAGCGTGGGTGCATTTTCTTGGTTCTTCTTTGGGCATACAAAGAAGAACCGCCTCCGCGCAGGAGTAAGATAAAGGCTGATTAAAAAAGAAATAAAGATAAATAAGTATACTTTCAGCTATTCCCCAGTGGCTTAAATCCGCCAATCAAGCCCCGACCCCTAGGCTTCTGAATCAGAAAAAACATCCTATGACGAGCACCTCTTGTGAAAAATATATCCTGCCCACCATTTCCACGAAGCATCACGTGATACAATCCGCCCTGCATATGAATTCTTGTTTTGCGTGCCATGAGACAATCATACACATCACAACAATTAACTCAATAACTCATGCCTGACCCGGTTTCAAAATCAAAAACAAATATCAAATCGATTTAAAACTAAATTAGAGCGCATGAATAGCTAACTTTGAGCCTGATTAGCTTTGTTATAAGCAATCTCAAAGCGAGAGATAAATGTATTTGCTTCATTTGTGTTTTCAAAGCGTATTTTTCTAATTGGTTTATTTATGTCCTCAACTTCAAAACATGCAAATATCCCATCTACCCATGATCTTCGTATCTGCTCTAGGCTAAAAACTTGTTTTTTTATGGTGACTGTTTTATCTATGTAATTCACGATCACGTTTCTTTGTTTAAACTGTGAATCTGTATCTTCATGATTATTGTCTATAAGCCTTCGAATTGCGATTGCAATTGTAAGCCCTATGAAAAAAGTCACCATTCCTGTTAGCATTTTCTTACCCTCCCCCATCATCAAATGCGGCGACAAAATACTAACTTTTCATGGAAAAGCAAACTAAATCTTTTTAAATCCATCACATTCGATGATTTTGTCTGGATATTGGACAAATTAGCGCCAATAATTACAACGAATGCGCACCGCCACGCCGTTATATTCTTGCCATTTCGAGTCACTCGAGATATTGTCTATTTTTTTCCTTTGCATCCAATCGGTTGTGACTTGGCTTTGGGTATCCGTTAGATACAATCATCAAGTAGGTGACAGGTTTGACATTTGAAATCCGCCAATCAAGCCCCGCCCCCTAGTTTCTTTAGCTTTTTTCTCATAGTGTAACTTACGAATACCCATAAATAACAAGAATTATTATGATTAGCACTATCATTAAAAATGTAGATAACTCCTCCTTATTACGGCGTTTACACTCTTTTCTCCATTTGTGAACCTGTGCAAATAAGTCTTCCCATAAAAGTTTCCCGTTTTGATCAGGTCGTGCGAGGATCAAAACCGTTCCTCTACAGTTATGTATGGTATATTGATAGTTTCCTGAAGCTTCAGTCGTCTTATAGTACCTGTAATTGATCAAAGCATTTCCACCTCTCCTCTGCGCCTCAGAAAAAAGACTTCTTCTCGCGCCATCAGGCGAATCTGATGATGAAGAGCTTACTATGCCAATATTATGAATAATATCCCAAGCATTAGTATCATTGGATTTGGATATAAAAAATTTATTCGGCACAATATAATATCGCTGCCGAGGTTTAGCCTGTTTTGAATTTTTCTCAGAAGGAAAAACCAAAAAGCATTTTCTTGCTTGATATCCTTTCGGTGTCGCAGTCTGTGTAAAAACCACCATACCTTTATCACGAATTTTTGGAACCTGATTTTGATGGGCAAAATAATCTGTATGAAAAAAATAGTCTCTTCCATCCTCACCTATAATAAATCCATACTTTTTCTTTGGTAAATATGTTTTGATTCGCCCCTTCATATCCGAACCTACAACCTTAGCCTCCAAATTATTTCCGGCAGTATGCCTCCTTGTTTTACGTTTTCTACGCTTCTTGCGTTTTCGAGTCATTTCTTCAACCATATAATGAACATTACAATAAGATTCCAACTGTCGCAAT
>CAYPXU010000048.1:0-10892 GCA_964414875.1 uncultured Zetaproteobacteria bacterium
ACCATTAAAGTGACCATTATGATTATAATGATTACTTTAGAGAGGTTTAAGCTATGCAGTCAATCGCAGCCAAAGAAGCTAAGACACATTTCGGGGAACTTATGGACACGGTACAACGTGAGCCTGTAAGCATTAAAAAATATGGTCGCGCTGTGGCAGTTATTATGTCTGCGCAAGAGTACAAACAACTTAAACTTGAAAGGTTAAGAGCAAGATTATCTATTGGCGAGCTCCAACTGGACAGAGCCCAAGCAGTGGATGGGCGAACCTTCTTTCAAGGGCTTATTCAAGAATAAAGGTGGCTACATATCTTCTTTCTGAACTTGCTCAGCAGGACATTCTTAGTATCCGTGACTACAGCATGGAACAATGGGGGCAAGCACAGACCCGCAAATATTTAACCTTGTTACAACAGCGGCTTAAATGGCTGGCAGGCAACCCTGCACTGGGCAAAAAAAGAGATGAAATCAAAGCAGGGTACTTTAGCTTCTTAGAGGGCAGGCACATCATTTTTTACCGTCATGCTAATGATGGCATTGAAATTATGTCTATAGTCCACCAAAGTGAAGATATTGATACTCATTTCAACAGTTAGTGCAAGAAACCTATATATTTCAACAAAATAATGCGCAATACCTTTTATGCGAGGGAAGCAGTAGCCCCCTTGCAAGGCTGCACCGAAGTATGGAAGTTTAAAAAGGATTAGCGCAGTAACACGCGCCCTTTTTAAACTTGCAGACGTAGGGAATAAGCGGCATATCAAGGGTGGTTTCTTTGCGTCATTTCTTTGACAGCAAAGAAATGACGAGCCTAAAAAAGCTAATATTTATTCAATGCGCAGGGTACTTGAGTTCAACATTCAAGACGCGACCCCTTTACTTCTAATTTACCGTGCAGTGTTACGCGGCGTAATATTACGCGGCGTAATATTGCGCAACAAAAGAAATACGCTATCATATGGTATCCGAGGTGCCCTATGATCAAAGACCTATTTCCACTATCCATTGCAAAAGGATCAGCTTTTTGCAATCGCCATAAAGAACAAGAGTTTTTAATGGATTGTATGAATAAGAGCTCACATGTCGTTCTTATTGCCCCAAGACGTTACGGTAAAAGTAGCTTATCGAGGAAGGTTGCAAGCAGATGGGCAGACAGGAAAAAGAAAAAGGTTGCTGTACAAGCTTCAATGCTATCGGCATGGAACGTCAATATTGTAGCGGAAAAGATTATTGAGGCTGTTTCCCAGGCATTTGGTGAAATACGCCCATCACTTAACTCTGAAGATTTAAAAACATTTGCCACATCATTAAATCGAATAGGCTTCACGTTAGAAATCGGCACTGAAGGATTTAAGATTGGCTTATCTGGGGTGAAACAAGAAAGCCCAACGGCAACACTTACATGTATTTCCAAGATTCTTACCCAACTGGATCAGGATGCTGGTAAATATGGTTGGAAAGTGATGCTTGAGTTTGATGAGTTTCAAGAAATTTCAAGGCTGCCTGAAAACCATGCAATTGAAGCTGAAATACGCGAAGCCATACAACATTCTAGCAATATCTCATGCATCTTTCTTGGATCGAACCGCCAGATGCTGGAAAGCATGTTTATTGATAGGTCACGTCCATTCTACAAAATGTGCCACCTTGTACGCATCCAGCGTATTGAATCAGTCCATTATCACACACACATTGAAGATGCGTCTAATGTTCAATGGGGTCAAAGAATAGCCACGGCTGATATAGACTTTATTTTGGATATCACAGAGCGCCATCCATACTATATCAACAAACTATGTTCTGAATTATGGCGTATGGATACGATGCCTGCGAAAACAACAATTCAGCAATGCTGGTCAACGATTATCCAAGAAGAACAAGCAGATATTTCCGCCTATATAACCCATCTCAGTTTGGGGCAGAAAGCAGCCATGCGCGCGTTGGCTGTAACGCCTGAAGACAAACTAGGAAGCAAACGCTTTATAGATCGAGTGGGGCTTGCTTCATCAACCATACGCACAGCTATCAAGCAATTACAAAAAGATGATATGATTTATCAAGATGACGATGGATTTTGGCACATCATGAACCCATGCTTGGCGGAATATTTGCGGTGATTCTTAAAATAGAAAAGGAGCGTGTAGAGGAATCCACACGCTCCTTTTTATTCAACACCTTTGTTGATCGGCTTGAGCTGAAGCAAGGGGCTTTACGCTACTTTTTAGTAATTCCAGCCCAGACTCAATCATTCGCCGAACCACCAGCCCACAAGAAAGGTTTTTCAAAGCCTGAAATATCATCAAACATGTCGAGTTGCCCTGTCTTGGCAAGTTCACCTCTCACATGCTCACGCCAGTTTTTCATCCATTGGTTACGGCTAATAGATTTAGAGCCCTCAATTTCAGAGGAAAAAGCATCCGCCATCCATGATGTTGTGCAGCGTTTACGACCCAAATACCGCTCCAGCGAGAAATCATAGATATTTAAAAGCATCTCTGCCACATGCTGCAAGCAATCCATCGGATCATCTGAGATGTGTGCAAAGTCCTTATACGCCACGGCTTCAATGGAGTCCTGCAAAAACACATGGTATGATTGATTACCCCAATGGGCGAAGTTAAGTGGATTAAGACCATTACCACTACCACCCACGGTAATCGCACCGCGACTATCGCATGCAACAATCGTCAGATCACCATAGCCAATATAACCACATTCACGCACACCTTTTTCCAAGGTATGTTTTAAGCATGCTTCAACCTGATCCCAACCCAAATCAATCTCACCAAAATCAACCAAGCCATCAGGCATCATCAATTCACGGCGCAATGCAGGGCTAGGATACATCTTTTCAAAGCGTTTACCGACAATGGGCAACCATTGGGCATCACTCATACCATCACAGCCTTTAAAGCTTTTCAGGCTCTTCCAAGCTGAACCATCAGGGTCACGGTTATCATCAATCTTAGCCTTAAGGTCGGCACATGTTTGATAGTAGTTTAGGCGACGCTCCATAAATGCCATATACCAATGCAAGTGCATGGTCACACAATGCGCCACATCGAACTTTCGCAGCTCTTTCCAATGCGAACCATAGGGATTGGTCGCAACCCACAGCGTGCGGTGCTCAGGGTGATTCTTAACCGTATATGGCATCTTATCACTTAGCTTGCCACGCACACCATCGGCAAAGATTAAAAAACCAGCCAGTTTACGACCATGCCCTTGAAACTGACGACGCAATTTCGCAATGGCTAAATACGGATCATAGGTGCCTTTCATTGCTGCATGACCAAGAGCGCGCATTTGCTTGGGCATATCTTGGGCAAGAGGCACATTGATTGGACCATGCACAGGCTTATAGTCATGTTTGAAAGGTGCATAACCAGCGTTTTTAAAACCTTCAATATCAAAATAAAATTCATGGTCGTTGGGATCAATAATCATTTCAATGCCTTTCATGTGCATACTCCTTGCAATGGGGGATATTCCTTAAATCGGCTTATTATTCTACCTGAAAAAAGCGTACATTACAAGGAAAACGCACTTTTGGGGTCAAGTCTTGCAATCATGCATTTCTTCAAGTTATTCGCATCATTGCCTTATACCCAAGCTTGGTAAGGATATTCACAAGCATCTCGATGGTGAATTTATCCACCTTACCACGAATCAAATCGCTAACCCTTGGTTGTGAAATATCCAAAGCCTTCGCCGCTGCAACTTGCGTCATGTTTTTTCAGCAAGCGCCTTATCAACTTCAATCTTAAGTTGTGAACGTAGCTTTAAATTAATGGCTTCTTCCTCATTAAATCCAAGGTCTGCAAACATGCTTCCACTAGACTTCACTGACATATCAACCCCCTAATTCACTTAAACGCTTCTTAGCCATATCAATAGCCCGTTATGGCATTTTCTGAGTTTTCTTTTGAAAGACAGGTAATACATACAGCACATCATAGAAATATCTCCTACCCATAAACTGCCTTTGCCGCTGCGATGGCAACACCGTGATTTACAGGGGCATGCAAACGTGCCAACACATCATCCAATGCTGCAAGGCATTTGAAAACATTCTCTTTACGACAGGCATAACCCATCAAACCAATACGCCATACTTTTCCTGCCATCACACCCAGCCCTGCACCAATTTCCAGTTGGTAGTCTTGAAGTAATAAGCTGCGTACAGCGGCATCATCCACGCCATCTGGAATCCGCACAGCATTAAGTTGTGGCAAGCGTTCAGCCGCTGGTACAACAAAATCCAGACCCAACGCTTCAAGCCCAGCTTTTAAAGCCTGATGATGATATTGATGACGTGCCCATGCCTTTTCAAGCCCTTCATCTTGCAACATCACCAATGCTTCGTGTAATGCATAAAGTGCATTCACAGGGGCTGTATGATGATAAGCTCGCTTTGTTCCCGAACTCCCCCAATAACCCATAAGCAAATTTAAATCTAAAAACCAACTTTGCACCGCTGTTTTACGATTTTTTACAATCCCCAAGGCAGCATCATTAAACGACACAGGTGATAAGCCTGGCGTACAAGATAGGCACTTTTGTGTACCTGAATAAATCACATCTACACCCCAATCATCCACCCGCAACGCTGTACCTCCCAAAGAAGTCACCGCATCCACGATGGTTAAACAATCATAACGATGCGCCACTTCACACATGGCTTTCACATCCGTACTTACACCCGTTGAAGTTTCGGCATGCACAAAGGCGACAAAACGCGCCTCAGGATGAACTTTAAGTGCCGCTTCCAACTTGTTCGCATCACATGCCCGACCCCATTCGTCATCCACCATCACCGCAGTCGCACCACAGCGTTCGACATTTTCTTTCATACGTCCGCCAAACACACCATTTTGGCATACAATCACCGTATCACCAGACTCTAATAAATTCACAAAGCAGCATTCCATACCCGCTGAACCAGGTGCCGATACGGCAAAGGTTAATGCATTCTTTGTTTGAAAAGCGTATTGCAGAAGAGCTTTCACTTCATCCATCATATTTACAAATAAAGGGTCAAGATGCCCTATGGTCGGTCGAGACATCGCCGCTAAAATACGTGGATGTACATCCGATGGCCCTGGGCCCATCAATGTGCGCTGTGGTGGGTAAAATGGTGTAATCATCGAGACTCCTTCATGAACTTCTCTGATAGCTGCATAACTTGTTGTTGCAGGGATTCTAGTGAACCATCATTCTGCAAGATATAGTCTGCATGTTTACGGCGCGTATTATCATCACACTGACGCTCGACAATCTTATCAAACATCGCTTCATCCTGCTTTCCACGCGCTAAAACGCGCTCTTTACGCAATGTTTGATTGGCAAGCACAGCAATTACGCCATCCATACGCGATGCACCACCCGATTCCAATAGCACAGATGCTTCAATGATTGCGTAAGAAGCAGCCTGCTCTTTTAACCATTGTTGCTCATAAGCCACAATTTCAGGGTGTAAAATAGCATTCAACCGTGCAGTTTGTTTATCATTACAAAAAGCCTGTGCTGCTAAAGCTTTACGATCAATGCCACCTTGCGCATGCTGAATATTCACTCCAAAAGTATCTATCAATGCAGACTGAACCTGTGGGCTATCAAGCAGCGCTCGTCCAACAACATCCAAATCAAGCACAGGAGCACCCATATCAGCAAACATCATCGCCACAGTGCTTTTACCACTACCAATACCGCCCGTTAAGCCAACAGCACGCGTCATATCTAGCAATGACCCATTATTAAGCTTGTTTAGCCATTATGAGTGCCATATACCATTGCAAAAATTGATTGCCCCATAAAAAATACAACATGCCTGCCAATGCCAAATAAGGGCCAAAAGGAATTTGAGTTTGCCTATCTTTGTGCGCTACTTTTAAATATACAATGCCGACAACCGCACCCACAAGCGATGATGCAAATACAATAAAGGGTAATGCCTGCCAGCCCATAAAGGCTCCCAGCATGGCTAATAGCTTGAAATCACCATAACCCATGCCTTCTTTGCCAGTTACTAACAGAAAAATCCGTGCCACCAGCCAGAACACGCCATATCCAGCCACGGCAGCAATCGCCGCTTCTATAAAAAAACCAAACCACCATGCAAATAACAAACCAATCACAATACCAGGCAAGGTCAAAACATTGGGCAATAGCCCCGTTTCAAGGTCAATCAATGTCAAAATCCACAACAGACTAATGAGGATAATTGCCTGTAATAACACTGGATTGAAACCATAATGATATGCCAGCCAAGCCCAACTCATGCCCATCAAGGCTTCTAAGAAAGGATAACGTACTGAAATACTATCCGAGCAATGTCGGCATTTTCCAGCCAATACCAGCCATGAAAGCAATGGGATATTATCATACCAAGCAATATCATGATTACATGCTGGGCAATGGCTACCAGGAAATGCCACCGACTCCCCGCGTGGAATTCGATACACACAGACATTAGCAAAACTACCAACCATCAAACCAACAATTCCACACATCACAATAATAAAAAGTTGTAAATCCACATCAATCACCTTTCATAGACAGTTTTTTCATACGATAACGTATCGAACGAAAAGTAATGCCCAATAATTTAGCTGCTTTTGTCGCATTACCACCCGTTTCCACCAAGGCTTCCGAAATTAACTGCCGCTCTACACCCGCAACAACATCATCCAAGTTACTATCCGCGCGCTGCATTATATCCAAACCAATGCCTACTGCCTCACTCGGTGCATAAAGCTCATCCAGCAATGATACATCCAATTCATGATCGTCCGACAATGCAATCAAACGTTGTAATAGATTTTCCAACTCTCGAACATTACCCAGCAAAGGTAATTTCATCAGTCGTTTCATGCATATATCAGGCACATCCACATTACCGCCAGCCCGCTTAATCAATGCCTCAACCAAATCGGGGATATCCTCACGTCGCTGTCGCAAAGCAGGCATATGTACAGGCACCACATTCAACCTGTAAAATAAGTCCTCACGAAAGCGCTCATGCTTGACCTCTTCTGCCAAATCACGATTGGTTGCGGCTACAATTCTTACATCTGCCACTTGCTCGGCATCTGCGCCCACAGGTCGAAAACTTTTCTCCTGTAAAACACGCAGCAATTTCACCTGAATACTTAATGGCATTTCACCAATCTCATCTAAAAATAACGTGCCGCCCTGCGCTGATTCAATCAATCCTGTACGATTGCTATCGGCACTGGTGAACGCTCCTTTGCGATGTCCAAACAATTCAGATTCAAACAAACCCTCTGGAATCGCCCCGCAATGTACGGGAACAAAAGCCCCTTCATGGCGCATGGAATGTTGATGTATAAAACGAGCTGCAAGCTCTTTTCCTGTTCCTGACTCACCAGAAACAAGCACCGTAAAATTACGTTTTGCCGCACGTACAAGCCGCTCTTTCACCCGTTGCATCACATCCGAATGCGCTACCAACAAATCATCTTTTTCTGCAATGCTAGAAGAGGCCTTCCTTTTTTCTTTCAGCAAACGGCGAGCTTGACTGGGCTCGCCTGGCTCACCCATATTTGCTGCCAATGCACGCTCAATAGCACTCCCTAACTCCTCACTGGAAACAGGCTTGGTTAAATAATCAAAGGCTCCATCACGCATCGCTGTTACAGCAGTTTCAGAGCTTGCATAAGCTGTCAGCAATAGCACCCGTGCCTTAGGACATTGCTCCGCAGACATGCGCACAACTTCCAGGCCTCTATCGCGACCATCCATACGCAGGTCTGTCAAAACCACATCAAAAGAACTTGATGATAAAGCCGCCTCAGCTTCTTCCACGCCAGCACAAGGCGTAACCAGATGTCCCATGCATTCTAGGTTCAACGATAATACCTGCCGCGCATTGGCCTCATCTTCCACCAATAAAATATCAGCCATATTGCTCCCGCTCCGTATTATCTTCCCGCACACAAAATGTCGTTGTCTCTGCATCACTTTCCACATCAATTTGCCAGTGATTGGCTTGGCATACCTGCCAGACCGTTGCCAAACCCAAGCCTGTACCGCCAGCACGCTGTGATGCAAAAGGTTCAAAAAGGTAAGCCTTTATAGACTTAGGGATACCATCACCATGATCGCACACAGTAAACTGCCAATGCCCTGCATGCTCTGATGCATGCACTGATACCGAATGTGGCGCGGGGCTCGATAATACAGCATTACGTAACAAATTATCCAAGACTAGGCGCATATGATCTGCATCGATATGCAACACACCTATCTCACAACGCAAATCCACACAATATTTCTGCTCTGCATCCACCGCCTCAACAGATGCGATAAGCAAATCAAAGACCTCAATATCTTTTGGTTTTGGCGTTAATGGCTTGGTATAGTCGAGCATATCCGCTACCAGCCGGTTTAAACGTAATATTTCTTCACTTACAATCCGTTGAATATCAGCCCGTTGCTTTTCCTCCACACGTGTTACAAGCTCAACTGCCTGAGCAATGGTGTGCATAGGATTACGCAATTCATGTGCCAACATCGCTGCCATCCGCCCCATAGCAGCCAATTTTTGATGCTCAATGACTGCCTTTTCCAAACCGCGCAGTTCACTCACATCAACCAGTGTTAACCACCAACAGGCTCCCGCATATAATTCTGGGAATTTACCCACTGTTATCAAATATTCAGCTTTGCCATGTTGCCATTCACAGCGATAACTTGTTTCCCCAGCAGGATCTTCTAGAAAGTCCGCAACCCTTTTCGGAAAAGAGTGAACCTCGCTAACCTTTAACAACGAATGATCTGATATATAAAAAATCGCACACGCTGCTGGGTTGCTATCTCGAATCGTTAAATCTTCATCCAAGACCAATACGCCTTCTTGCATCAATGCCATCAAACGCGTGTGTAATGCCTGAAAATCCTGATGTTGCCGAGCCGCACGCTGGCTTTTATCACTGAGTGCGGCATGCCGACGTGCAATCACAGCCATAACACCACCAACCAACAACAATACCGATATTTGCAAAAGCAACGTTAATATTGCATCGGCTGGCAGCAACACCTGCTGCCGCCATGCAAAGCTATAAATGGCAGTTAAATAACCAGCACAGGCAAGCACCGCGATACTTAGTACAAGCAACACCTCAGCCTGTGTTCCCGCAGCCACAATCACCAAACCAAACAGTAAAATAAAAGGGCTTTCATAACCTCCTGTAGCAAACACCAATAGGGTAACAAGTAATATATCCGAAGAAAACTGAAAAAATAACTGGAGACTCACAGGCCATTGCCGGCGAAAACAGAAGCTCTGAAGTATTGAAAAGACTACAAACAATAAGGCTATATAAGACAATAATTGGTGATGGTCTAAGCCAATATTGGGCAGATAAAACCAATTCACCATCAATAAGACAAGCACCATCGCCATGCCACGCCACAATAATAGCCGCATTAAGTGGCTGCGGCTTTCCAGCTGTATCGTCATGGGTTATACAATAAGAAATCTAAAGAAGTGTTCCGCAAATTAAGCCTCACTTCTTCATACTTATACGACCGAGGCCATCTGAAAGATCGGTAGATACATCGCAATAACCAAACCACCAATCACAACACCCAAAAAGGCCATGATAACGGGCTCCATCAGAGCTGTCATACCATCCACTGCAACATCCACTTCCTCTTCGTAAAAATCAGCAATTTTAGATAGCATCTCTTCCAAGCTACCTGTTTGCTCACCAATCGAAATCATCTGCGTCACCATAACAGGAAATATCTGACTTTCTTCCAGAGGTTGTGTCAAGGTCATACCCTGACTAATCGAGTCTTTACATGTCAAAATTACTTGTTCAATCACCATATTCCCTGATGTTTCTGCAACTGTATCCAATGATTCTAAAATGGGCACGCCAGCTGCTGTAAGCGTTGAGAATGTGCGGCAAAAACGAGCCACTGCACCTTTGCGCAAAACATCGCCAATCACAGGTAAGTTCAATAACAACTTATCCAGCTGATAGTGCCCTTGCGGAGTTTTATAAATTGCTTTTATAGCCCAAATCAAAATAAATGGCGTAAGCAGTACAACATACCAATATTCTACAAATAAATCCGAAATCGCCATGGCAATTTTTGTAGGTCCTGGCAACTCAGCCCCAAAAGATGAGAACATTTCACTAAATACTGGAATAACAAAAATCATCAAAATCGACGTTACAATAAAAGATACTGCTAAAATCGCGACTGGGTAAATCATTGCCGATTTAATTTTGGATTTCAGTGCGATAGCTTTTTCTTTATACGTACACAAACGCAATAAAATACTATCCAAAATACCACCCTGCTCACCAGCTTCCACCAATGAACATGTCAAACGATCAAACTCTTTCGGAAACTTTCGTAACGTTTCCCCCAAAGGCGTTCCACCTTCCAACTCAACTCGCACATTTTTCAATAACTTCGTCATGGCTTTTTTATCAGAGCCGCGCTCAGCAAGTTCAAAACATTGCACCAAAGGTAAACCCGCATTAATCATCGTCGACAGTTGGCGAAAGAAGATAGAAATGTCCTTGTCTTCCACTTTCTCTGGGAAAATCTCAATTTCTATCGGTTTTTTCTTCACCTTGATGTCAATCAAACCCTGCCTACGCAAGCTTGCCATCGCGATATCTTTATTGCCAACATCAAGCTCGCCAGCTTTGCTTTGACCTTGCTTTGTTTTTGCTGTCCATCTAAATTCTGCCATCAGTCACCTACCGTTACACGCAGACATTCTTCAAGCGAAATCGAACCATCGCGCACCTTATTCAAGGCCGCCATACGCAATGTTTTCACACCTTGGGACACTGCAATATCGTTAATATCATCTGAATTTTTTCCAGCATATACAGCATCACGAAT
>CAYPXU010000049.1:0-10739 GCA_964414875.1 uncultured Zetaproteobacteria bacterium
TTTAACCTTAATTTGAATTTTCTTGCTTTTTCTGGGGACAGGTAGCGGTATTAGGCTATGGTCGACTGCGTTTTTATCGCGAGCTGTTGGAGCAGGGCGTGGATATCGTTGTCAGCCATGCGGTTTGTCCAGATCATGCAAAGGATGCCAAGGGGCTTACCCAGCATGTCAGAAAGCAAATGAAAGATGCTTTTGGAGGGAAAAAAATGAGGCTGAATTGGATTTTAGATAAGGAGTGATGGATATGTTTAATATGAGCAATGCCAAAATTTTAGTGGTGGATGATGATGCCCGAAACCTGAGCTTAATAAAATATATGCTCAGTTCTGAATACCACAATATATATACAGTGCAGAGTGGCAAAGCCGCACTGGAGCATGTGGAGCATGAGATGCCCGATATTATTCTGCTGGATATTATGATGCCGGAGATGGATGGCTTTGAAGTGGTGGCCCGTTTGAAACACTCGGCCAGCAACTGGGATGTGCCGGTAATTATGGTGACAGCACTGGAGGACAGGGACTCCCGCATTCGGGCGTTGGATGCCGGAGCTGAGGAGGTGGTTACCAAGCCAGTCGATAAGCATGAGTTGATGCTTCGAGTCAAAAATATGTTGCGCCTGCATGCCCTGAGCGAACAATTGAAGAATAGTAACCAGATGCTGGAAGAAACAGTGGCTGAGCGTACCTGTGATTTACAAAACTCGTTTAAAGAGACGCTGCTGACGTTGCAACGTGCGGCAGAATATCGTGACGATGAAACAGGTGCACATGTGCGACGTATATCCTATTACGCCAAACATTTGGCGCAGGAAATGGGTAAACATGATGAGTTTTGTGAACTGATCTTTCATGCCAGCCCGATGCACGATGTGGGCAAGATCGGTATTCCAGATCAAATCCTACTCAAGCAGGGACCGCTGAATGCAGACGAGTGGGTAATTATGAAATCA
Organism: uncultured Zetaproteobacteria bacterium; assembly: GCA_964414875.1. GTDB lineage: Bacteria > Pseudomonadota > Zetaproteobacteria > Mariprofundales > Mariprofundaceae. The sequence continues at coordinate 953 of CAYPXU010000049.1, forward strand.
CATACCACTATTGGTCATAGTATTCTTAAGGATCACTCTTCGCCGCATCTGAAAATGGGTGCTTGGATTGCGCTATGTCATCATGAACGCTGGGATGGCAGCGGCTATCCGCAAGGCTTGAAGGGTGAAGATATTCCGTTTTCAGCTCGCATTATGCAAATATGTGATGTGTATGATGCCCTGCGCAGCGAACGCCCTTACAAAAAAGCATTTAATCATGACAAGGCATTTGCAATTATCACCGAGGGTGATGGACGTACAGAGCCCAGACATTTTGATCCGAAGGTGCTGGCTGCCTTTGTCCAGGCTGCCGACCGTCTGGCTCAGGTGTATGATCAGCATTCGGATGCTCATGAGGCAGACCTCTCTTTATGATGGGCTTGAGGGGTAAAATTATTCTGGCTGCCTGCGGCCTGGTGATATTCTCTCTACTGCTTGCCAGTGGTTTTATCTATTGGCAAAGCATGCAACTGACCCAGCAACACAGTCTGGAACTGGCTCAGGATGATATGAAAAAGACGGCAGTCGGCATGCGCTCCAAGCTGTATGCTGCCGAAGATAGTCTGCTCACGCTGCGTGGTATTCCTCCGGTTGAGGCGATTATGCGAGCCCGTGCAGCTGGCGGCATTGATCCAGTATCCGGCGACTCTGTGGAAGTCTGGAAACACCGGATGCAACAAATTTTTTCTGCATTTCTGAGCTACGGTAGGCGGTTTGAAAAATTACGGTATTTTGATGAGAATGGTATGGAGATGGTGCGCGTAGATGCCATTAATGGTGTGGTCCGGGTTATACCAGAGCAGGCATTGCAGAATAAAAGATCGCGCAATTATTTCCAGCAGGCCACCAAGATATCACCAAATGCGCTATATGTGGGTGAAATAATTCTCAGTCGAGAACATGACCGTCTTACGGTGCCGCACCGGGCGGTGATTCACCTGGCTGTGCCGGTTTACGATGGAGAACAGCAGTTGCGCGGCTTGCTGGTTGCCAATATGCTGGCCGACTATCTGCTGCAGTCCATACCTGCCGAACATGACGGCATAAAAAACTATTTGCTCGATGATCAGGGGCATTATCTGTTGCACCCGCTAGCAACGAAACGTTTTACTCATGAATTGGGGCGTACCGATTCTGCGGATGAGAGATTTTCCGGGTTATTGTCAGCACTGGGCGGTGAGCAGCGTCATATGGCTATTGAGCAACTGAGTGATGGTACGAGGGAGTTGCAGCTATTTGAGAAAATATATTATGCAGCGCCAGAGGATGACCATCGTTATTGGGTGCTGTTGCGTACCATGCCCGAACAGCTGCTGTATAGCGAATTGGAAGGGACCGGTGATTCAATCCTATTGCTGGGATTGTTGATCACCGGATTATGCCTGATTGTAGTGGCTTGGATGACGACGCGCAAAATTGTACGTCCGATTGGTCTGTTGGTCGCTGCGGCTGAACGCTTGCAACAAGGCGATTTATCTGTCCGTTTGCCGGTTCATAAGGTCAGAGATGAATTCCGAACCTTGTATGGCATGGTAAATGCGTTTGCTGAAAAGCAACAACAGACCACGGCATATCTAGCCAGAGAAGTGAAGGACCGCACCGCCCGGTTATCGAATATTATGGAGTCTATGGCTGATGGACTGATTACGATTGATCATCGTGGAGTCATTCAGAGTTTTAATCGGGCAGCTGAACATATTTTCGGCTATAGCGCCAATGAAGTGATGGGAAAAAACGTCAAAACGCTGATGCCGGAGTCATTTCGACATCAGCATGATGGTTATATCCGGCGTGCAACAGAAACAGAAAGACCACGGATTTTGCACCGTGAAGTGGTTGGCTTGCGCCGAGATGGCAGTACCTTTCCGATTGACCTGTCTATCAGTGAGGTGCGCAGCGATGAGCAACATAGCTTTGTTGGCATCGTCCGTGACATCAGCGAGCGCATGCGTGCTGCCGAAGATATTGCGGCAAAGAATGCAACTCTGATCAAACATGCCCATTATGAAAAATCCTATGCAGCTTGTATGTCTGTGCTGTCATCCACGCATGACAAGGCTGAAACGATGCAGGATATTTTATCTATTCTGGCCGAACACCACGATTTTCCTGTTTCTGCGATTTATCTGCATGAGCCACAGCATGGAAGGCTGATTTGCGCGGCATCGCACGGAGCGCCAGAGCATATACGAACAGAAATTATGATGGGTGAAGGTCTGGTGGGCCAAGCCGCGTCGGCCAAGCGAATGCTGGAGATTGGTGAACAGACACAAGCGGCCGGTTTGTCCATAGAAGCTGGTATATTCTCCTTTTCACCGGTTTCCGTCATGGCTTGTCCGATACTGTTTCAACAGCGCTTAATTGGCGTGTTGGTATTGGCAGCCAGCGCAGCTCTGAATGAGCTGGATCGCAAGTTGATCGAGCAGTTTGTGATCCAGATGGGAATCTCATTCAATAACTTTGAACAATACGATGAGCTAAAACAGCAGGCCGTTCAACTGCAACAACAACGCGACGAAATTCAAAGTAAAAACAGAGCACTGGAAGGCGCCAGTCGTATGAAATCCGAGTTTTTGGCGAATATGAGTCATGAATTGCGTACGCCGCTCAATGCCATCATCGGTTTTTCGGAGTTAATCAAGGATGGTGCTGTTGGAGAACTCAATGATGAACAACGGGATTATATGAAGGAAATTTTCGATAGCGGTCAACATTTGCTGGGGTTGATCAATGAAATTCTCGACCTGTCCAAAATAGAGGCAGGCAAAATGCAGTTGGAGTTACATGAGGTTATCGTTTCGGATCTGCTGAAAAACAGTCTTTCCATTATCAGTGAAAAGGCGATGAAGCACGGAGTATCGTTACACACAGATATTGATCCGGGTCTTGGAAGTTGTATTGTAGATATCCGCCAGCTGAAGCAGATACTGTATAACCTGCTCTCCAACGCCGTAAAGTTTACCCCCAAAGGTGGTTCAGTGAGCCTGAATGCCTGCTTGGTGCCATCATCAGATGCTCTTGATGGAGCTGCGTTGGAAATTTCCGTTATGGATACCGGCATCGGTATTGCCAAAGAGGATCAGGAGCGCATTTTCTTCCCCTTTGAACAGGCTGATGGTTCCTTGTCGCGTCGATATGAGGGTACCGGACTGGGGCTGATTATGGTTAAATCCATGGTCGAATTGCATGGTGGCAGCGTACGCGTTGACAGTGAGCCGAATCAGGGTAGTACATTCACGATCAGTATCCCCTACCGGCAGGCCATATACGCAGATGAACCTGTAGCTGAAAATGCAAATCAGGCGAGCTGTGAGGATGAAACGCGTGCGGTTGTCTCAGCAGGCAGCCCCTCTATGCGCTTTGATTGTTGAGAATGACTATGCCTCGGCCGAGTCAATGCGATGAAAGCTTAATAAATACGGAGGCTCTAGACTAGCAGATTATCATGGATATGATGATAATATGTTTAGAAACAGCAAGTTAAGTAACTATAAGGTTAAAAAAGTAATTTCATGCTTTTGTGTTGATATAAATACTACTAAAACAGCACTTTTACTCGGTCTAAACCGCAATACAATTAACGCTTGGTTTAATTTTTTTCGTCGGTCTATGGCATATTGAGCAGTGGTTCATTAAAGCTTTCTGATTTCCACCCGCTGTATTCGTGGGCGCAGGCAAGGCATGGCGCTTATTCATGCTTACATGGATCGTTGGGCAGTTGAAGAAGGTTTTCGTTTTTCCAAACAAGCCAAAGCCAGATAAGCAGGTTCATCAGGCAAACGCGTCCTCTCGATTTTCGTGCATTGACAAAACCTTCAATTTAAGGGAACCCAAATCTCGGTATCCATATGCAACTTTATGAATCGTCTTAATTTTATTATTACCGCCCTCAATCTTGGCTGAAGATAGCCTGTCAAAATCATAGTAAGCTAGAATCGCATGTCGTAAGCGTGTCAATGTTCGAGCAAAGGATTTGAATATATTGATGCCAGAAGCATCGGCTTTAGTCACCCAGTCTGTAAGCAACTTTGATGCGTGATCTTTGCTATCTTGATGCCAAATAACCCGCAACTCCTGCTTCATATAATACGCCGTGGCAAGCGGCTTATTCAGCTCAAGAGCATTGTCCAAATGTTGCCTTGCTGACTGCTTTTTATTGGCAAGGTTGTCAGGGTTGAGCATCAATAACCAACGTATGCCTTTGAATACCTTTTTGTCCTGTGCCGTCTCGGCATCAGGCTGATTATCACGGGCTGACTTGATAAATGGTGAGCCCATATCTGTAGCAACTACTTCCAGTTTAACCTTTGCCCGCCTCAATCTTGCCCAGAATGGTTCAAGCGATGAACCACTTTTTCCTTCACCAACATAAACAACAATACCCGTCCGTAAATCAAGAATAATCGTCAAATAACCAGCCTTTTTATCCATATAAACCTCATCAATAGCAATGCGTTTAAGCTTGCGTATGTTCGGGGCTTTGTAGCGGCGTGTGAGGTAGTCTTTTTGTATGTCTTTAACAAAATCCCAGCTTACTCTTAGGTACTGAGAAACTGCCTTAATGGTCATGTGACGAGATAGCACCAATACCAATTTTTTGAAACGTTTTGTGTGCCGAAACGAACCATTGGCAAAACGAATTTTAACTTGCCTCACAAGCTTGCAACTCAAACATTCAACCCGAGGTACGGCAAACTCAAACCAGCAGGGTCTATTACCGATAGGCAGTGCCCTAAACTTGCGTATATGACTGCCCCGCAAGCGAAGCGAGCGACTGTTGCACTCACTACAGCGAAGAGCATGGCGATCCTCGCTAATAACAAATGTAATACCGCCATTCTCGTAGCGGCTACTCTTATATTTATAGCCCGTAGGCAGACCAAAACCGTGGTATAAAAGGCTCGTTGACATCGTAAATCCTAGTGTTTTTCGCCAATCCTACTAAAAAAGGACGCGTTTGCCTGATGAACCAAAAATAGGGAGACGCCTGGCTGGCGAATGAGTATTTTCCAATCGTTAAATGCGTCTGAAACGTATACGCATATTTTTTGATTATGCTGCATATTGAATCTGCCCAAAAATATTATCGAACAACTTAATTTTAGTCTTCTGTAACTGCTTCCAAGCGTCAAGGTCTGATTGTTTCATGGCGATTTTATCCATGTCTTCAAATGAGGTTTCGGGCTTAAGAAATTGTTGTGCATCGGGCAGTGATTTAAGCTTCTCATAGGGCGTTTTCATGTCACTTTGCTTGTAGTGTTTTTGCTGTTTTCCTTTGCTGCTAATTTCGATGCTTGGAAAGTGGCATGGGTGATGATAATTCATGCACGGATTTAAGTATGTTTGGTTGAACTTTTCCATGGTCTCAGCATGTTTTTGTGGGATATGAATATAACCAAACATCTTGCACACAACCGAGTTGTTTTTACTCTCCGCTAAGGCGTTATCATTCGAATGCCGCGGTCATGATTTAGTCATGTTGATCAATGAATTATTGAGCAATTCAGCGACTCTACGGTTGATGTATTCTGAACCATTATCTGAATGAAACCCTAAGGTTTTGAATGGACATTGATTCAAAATAGATGTGAGCGAAGGGATCATAAACTGAGCGGTAATTCGCGGCACTGTCACCACTACTTCCCACAGGGTTACTTCGTCCACAGCATTGATGTGATACACACCTTTTTTGCCATCCTGATCACCCTGGTGGACGGAATCCACACGTAAATAACCAGGCTTACCATTGGGCTTTGGTTTGCAGCGTTTACCAATGTCTACCGGAGTTGATTGAGTCTTGGTAAATACCCTGCGACAACGTTGATATGTAGAGCTTTTTCTTAGGTTATATAGGTGTGATACTGATACGCCTGAAATGACCTTGAATCTGGTGTTGCCGTACACCTCAAACTCACGTTCACACAAGGCTTTTACCGTTGTGCCTGACATCCCATCCATGGCTTGATCAACTTCGGCCAAGACGGCTATATCTTCACGGCTGTATTTACTTTGAAATCCTTGCCTTTTACGGTGTGTTTTCACACGAATATGCCCAGACTTGATGTAGGCATGCACGAGCTTGTTTACGTGTTGGCGGCTATAGCCTGTGATATGTTCAATATAACGCAAAACCAGCCCTTTTTGCTTCTTATCAAGCCTCATGTATCGAAAACGAATCAAGGTGGATTCTAACCACTTATAGACGCCTTCTTTACTCCCTTGAAGTTCCATCGAAGGGCGTAATTTTGCCTGTAAAAAAACAGGCTATATCATCCAATGTTTCTATTTTATCTTCTCTCATTTCTACCAGCATCTCCTTAGCATGGCAGATTCAATTTATTTCAGACGCATTCTGTATTGGAAAAGGCTGAATGTTGCGCAAGGTTTGGAAAAATGCTTGTATATGGGAAAGGTAAAAGAGATGCTGGGCTGGGTGCCAGAGATTACTGTGCAGGAAATGTGTGCGGAAATGGTTGTAGAGGATTTAAAATTGGCTAAGCGCCATGCTTTATTGAAAGAGCATGGTTATGATACTCTCGTAGCTGTCGACTAGTATACACCGCACAGCGACAAAAAATGAATTTTTACTAAAAGAGAAGGCAAATGAAAATAGCATTGATCTGTGGAATATCTGGACAGGATGGGGCACTTCTTGCCAAGTTTCTGATTACAAAAGGTTATAAGGTTGTCGGTACATCAAGAGATGCACGATCATCTTCCTTTAAAAATCTTTCACGCCTGGGCGTGAAAGATGATATTCAGTATGAATCCATGTCGCTTGTTGACTTTCGTAGTGTTGCTCAGGTTTTAGATAAGATAAAGCCTGATGAAATATATAATTTCTCAGGTCAGAGCTCATTAGGATTGTCGTTTGAAATGCCTGTGGAGACACTCGAAAGCCATCTGCTTGGAGCCTTGAATATTCTTGAAGCTATACGTTTTCTCAAGCTGGATAGTCGATTGTTTAATGCATCTTCTGGCGAATGTTTTGGTTCAACAGGTGGAAGAAAAGCCGATGAAAATACCCCTTTCCATCCCAGAAGCCCGTATGCAGTCGCAAAGTCAGCCGCTTTTTGGACGCTGAATAACTACCGGGAAGCGTATGGCTTGTATGCATGCTCGGGTATTTTATTTAACCATGAATCTCCGTTGAGAGGTTTCGATTTTGTAACCAGAAAAATCACCCATGCCACTGCCAGTATTAAACTGGGGTTGCAGGAGAATGTATCGCTTGGCAATTTGAATGCCAATCGTGACTGGGGTGCCGCCAAGGATTATGTGCGTTGTATGTGGCTCATGTTGCAGCAAGATGAGCCAGAGGATTATGTAATTGCAACGGGGCAGTCCCACACCGTAAGAGATTTTGTTGTCTGTGCTTTTAAGGCGATAGGCATGCATATTACATGGAAGGGTGAAGGCGTTGATGAACAGGGTATTGATCAGGATGGTGTTGTTCGGATTCGTGTGAACCCTGAATTTTTCAGATTGGTGGAAGTGGATGCCTTGCTGGGTGATGCCAGCAAGGCGCAACGCCAACTGGGGTGGCATTGCGAGCATTCATTTTCTGAGTTAGTACACGATATGGTTGAACAAGATATCGAAGCATTAAAGGCTATTCAATGAAAGCATTACAGGTATTTAATGACGAATAGCATCAGATGGTACCATAGGGTTTATAAGTGCGATTTCTCCAAAGTTTGACTCATAATTACTAATATTCTCCTGTAATGCAGCAACAATACGCTTGGCGTGAGTAGGGGAGATAATCACTCGCGCATTCACGACAGCAGCTGGTTGTGATGCAAGAATAAAATCCAAAATAAACTCTTCCTGTGTATGCGTAGCAAACATCTGATTGGCATAAACGCCGCGTTGCACCTCAGGTGAAAGCTGAATTTGTAACGCTTGTGGGGCGGATTTTCGCTGGTCTTCTTTATCTGTCATGTCTGCTCCGTAATTTCTTCTTTGCATCTTCATAAAGCTGCTCAAGGGCTATGCTATCCATCTCTTTTAACGAAAGGTTTTGTTTTTCGGAAAGCTCTTCCATGCCACGAAAACGTTGGGCGAACTTGCGGTTTGTGCTCATCAAACATAGTTCAGCATCCAAACCAAGCTTACGAGCAAGGTTTACCAATGTGAAAAACACATCACCGAATTCATCTTCAAGCCTAGATAATGGCGCATTGGATGTTATTTCAAATTCCAACTCACCCATTTCCTCACGCATTTTTTTCATCACATCGCTGGCTTTCACCCAATCAAAACCAATCCGTGCGGCACGATCTTGCTGTTTCTGTGCATATTTAAGGGCAGGCAGCGGTGGAATGCCATCCATCAAGCTTTTACGCTCTTTGTGCTCACTATCTTTAAGTGATTCCCATTGCTCATTCAAATCAGATGGTCTGGCATCAGCAAAGACATGCGGGTGCCTATAAATCATTTTTGCGACCAAAGCCTCAACAATATCATCCCAGTTAAATTTTCCCTGCTCTTCTGCAATGCAGGCATAAAAAGAAATTTGCAGCAAAAGATCACCAAGCTCTTGAAGTAGGGGGCTCCAGTCGCCCTGCTTAGATGCAATATCAATAGCCTCTAAGACCTCATGTACTTCTTCAAGGCTATAACGCTTCAAACTTTCAATGGTTTGTTTGCGATCCCAGGAGCACTCTTTACGTAATACTTTCATAAGTTTATCTAACTTGTCGAAAGTATTGTCTATATGTATAATTCTACCTGGCATTTTTAGACCTTTTGTCATTTAGCAGTATATAAGCAAGTAACATATTCATTTTGGGTTGTAACTAACTGTAGTATAAAGTACTTCTTATATCATATTCATTATTATGATGATAACTTTATAACGTCGCATAATGGATATTATGTAAAGTTTAACCCATAATCATAAAACATCTTGATAGACTGGCTCTATCCATATTACTCTCACAGTTTAATAACCTCTGACTTGCTTTTATGTGAATTTTTCACCAACGCTTCACCTCTGCCGACAACATAAGCCGCTATGCTTTTCAGTGCAACCGCATTTAACGATTGGAAAATACTCTGCTTGGACTCTCTATCGTAATTCAAACGCCCTGTATCAATCTCTGTTGCATCCAACAGCTCTCAAGCCGCGATGTCGCCCACGACTACAAACGCCTTTCCATTCATGCGGTGCATAGCTTGGTTTTGACACTTCGTTCAATTCTTCAATAACCACACGTAAATTGCCGACACCATAAACCAAACGGGAAAATATTCCGAACTTCTGCCATTGAATCCTAAACTATCAGGCGCTTGTCTTTTTTAATAATATTTCTCGATATTGCCTGTGCGGCAGTGAACTCAACTATACAAATAGTTTAGCTTTATAAAACAAAAAGCTACCCCACATATTCACGATTTACTCAATGAAAAAGTAGAGCGCCCTAACCTACTGATAATAAATGAATTTTAAAGAACGTTAAATTTATTGGTCAAAACCAAGAAAAACTCCAAACAAGGGTTGTCCAGACCTACTGCAAGCATTTTTGCCTTATAAACCTTGATTTGTTCGGGCTAAATATTTCCCTGCTTGATTAAACGGCGCAGTTTGGCTTCTGTCATTTCCAAGTATTGCTTTCAACGGAAGGTAACTTCCTTGTAAGGTACTAGAAAAAATTATTTACCGCGCCTTAATTCACGAAGACTTAAAAGTACAAACTTAGGATCGTTGATCAAATACCTTTTCCACAACCTTTTAGGATCACTCATTAACCGCCACAACCATTCAAACCCCGAGCGCTGAACC
>CAYPXU010000050.1:0-10632 GCA_964414875.1 uncultured Zetaproteobacteria bacterium
AGGTTCATGTCTTGCAAACAGGTGCCAGTGTGGATGATATTGTGAATATGGCAGCGATTGCATCTGCCCGCGCAAGTTAAGTATCACGCATGGAAGAAGTGGGTGGCCTTCTTTATAGTTACTTAGGGCTGAATATGAGGAAAGCCAATGACTTATATTCAGTTGCTTAGGCTTTAAATAGCAGTGCGATTTTTTTTAGTGTTGCAAGAGTAGTTTCTAACTCTTTTTCATTAAGCTGTTTTGAATATCGGTGAGCCCAAGGATTCCATATTTCATTAAGATTAGTGTAAATATCTTCGCCCTTTGCTGTTAAAACAACAAATTTTGACCTTTTATGGTTAGGGTTATTAATGAAGTTTAAAATTTCATCTTTGTGCATCACATCAACCAATCTTTGCACCGACTGTCGAGCCTGCCCCATGATTCGCGCTATTTGAGAAACTGTTAGTGGAGAGCTTGACCTTGCAAGCGACCCAAGAATTTTCCAACGTGCGCTACTAAGTCCATGAGCCTCTGTAAGTCGATCTCCTTCTGTGGTTAATAGTCCGCTAACTTTAAATGTTTCTAAAACGATTTCGGTAAAAACATCCCCTCGCTGCATATCGCTCACCCTATTTTCCCTTTTATATTTGACAGCTTACTGTCAAATTGACATTATACTGTCTTTATTAAGAAGAAGGAGTGTAAACAAATGAAACTAATTATCCATCGAAGTACGGCAATTCTAGCTACTTTGTGCATCGCCATTTTTTTTATATCAACAGTATTTATTGAATTATTAGGAACAAATGAATCCATAGCAATAGTTAAGGGGTTAATTGTCATGCCTGGGTTATTCATTTTAATTCCCTGTATTGCCATCACTGGAGGCATTGGATTTTCATTATCAAAGGGTAAAAGTGGTATTTTAATTGCGAATAAAAAGAAAAGAATGCCATTTATTGCTGCCAATGGCATTCTCATTTTAGTGCCTTCTGCTATTTTTCTACATCATGCAGCTGCAGCAGATCATTTTAATACAATATTTTATGTCGTACAGAGCATAGAGTTATTTGCAGGAGCAATAAACTTATTTTTAATGGGTTTAAATATGCGCGATGGATTAAGAATGTCAGGAAAAATACATTCTTGTTAATGACTTAAGCATCATCTTAATTAACCATTCAAATCGAGAGAAACACCCCTCACTACGCTCACGCCTCTCATTTTGGACGTTTTAGTCAAAGGTCATATTCAAGAAAATTAACCTCTTGGTAAATACGATGAAGGGTTTAAATCTTTACCAAACTTACGCACTTCAAAATGCAAATGCGGACCCGTGGAATGCCCTGTCGAGCCAACCCGTCCAATCAACTGATTTGCATCAACTTCATCACCAGCTTTCACTGCTGAACTGGACATATGTCCGTAACGTGTGCGGTAACCGTAACCATGATCAATCTCAATCAAGTAACCATAACCACGCATTTTACCTGCAAATACCACCACACCATGACTCGCTGCCAATACAGCTGCGCCAAATCGATTGGCAATATCCACACCACGATGCATGGCACGTTGCCCTGTAAATGGATCAATTCGCATACCATAATGCGAGCTTAAATAACCACCTTCCGTAGGCCAAGCATGAGGACGAGCCAAACCTTCTTCACGTTCACCTTGTAAAACCATATCAATCGCAGATAGCTGCGCATCCAAATGCGTTAATTGTAAACCCACATGCTGCATCTGCTCATCCAGAGCCAATACAGGTGTTTGCTCAATGCGAGGGCCACCCAGTGCAGGAGTCACACCAAAATCGAATTCATTTTTATTTAATTTAGATACTTCAACCAAACGCTCACCAAGCGAATCCAAACGCAATACGCGTGCCTGCATTTGACCAAGATTACGCGCATAAACTGCTAATTTCTTCTTTTCTGCATCCAACTTTGCTTGCATATCTGCATAAGCTTCATTTTGACGTTGACGTGCTACTTGCAACATGGCTTGCGAACTCTGCAAACTCAATTGTATTTGTTTCGCCTGATAAACACTGTATGTGCCCCAAGTACCAAAAGCTATAAGAGCTAAAATCGTACCTACAACATAAAACAAGCTACGCTGACTTACACGGTAAGTACGTACTTGCCCAGCATCTGGCACCAACATTAACGAAAAATATCTCAAGCTATATCTACTCCTCACTACATCCAAACGCGAATTTATAACACTTCTACATATTCTAGTCAAAAAAAACACCTGTAACATATCTTTATAAAAGCATATTTCACTTTTTAAGCCATTATATTTGACCCATCTCGCACACTGCTTATGCTTTGCCACATGCAATCATCAGAGCCGTCCCCCTTATCTATCGCGCGTCACGCCATGCAGTTTATTTGGCAAACATCATTATGCGCCCATGACAATAAAATCATTGGTTTATTGGGCAGTCAAACAAAAGGGGAAATTGACAACGCAACACACACAGCACTATGGCAAGTTTCACCACCGCAAGCTGATGAAGATGTAAGGCAAGTCACAGATACAGAAGCTGGTTTAACAAAGCTCAAGCAAGTCTCACAAGCTTGGCAAGGCAATCACACCTTCTTAGCGGGTGTTTATCAATGCATACGCCCAACAATCAGTACGATGAAAAATACAGAGAAACTGTTAAGCCCACATTTCAAACAACACGATAATATGCCGTTTATTCACCTCAATATTTCCTTTGATACTAAGGGGGTATTGGAATCCGAAGCATGGATACTAGAAAATGGGCAAGCCATCCAAATCCCTATGTTGCTGACTGAAGATGGACAGACAGCAGCAAAAAGTTAGGTTCGCGATATGCGTATTTGTCATATTGGTTTAAATCATAAAACAGCGCCTGTTGAGCTTCGCGAGCGGCTTGCTGTGCAAGAAAAAGATATTGCATCTATCTTACAAGCCCAAGTTGCACTTCCCGCTATTCGTGAAGCGGCGCTTCTTTCAACATGTAACCGTGTTGAGATGACGGTGGTTACCCATGATCCCGATGCTGCTATTGCATTGGTTCACGAGTGGTTTGCAGAAACATCAGGCATGGATTTAAAACAAGTTTGCCCTCATCTTTATGCTTACACCACCGATGATGCGGTAAAACACCTGTATGCAGTGGCATCTGGTTTGGATTCTCTGGTATTGGGCGAACCTCAAATTTTTGGACAAGTCAAAGCATCCTATGAACAAGCTTTGGCGGCTGGCACTGCCGGACACATCTTACATCGCTTATATCAATCTACCTTCTCAGCTGCCAAACGTGCGCGCAGTGAAACAGCTATTGGCAAACAGTCGGTCAATATTTCGTCGTGTGCTGTTGAGCTTGCCAAACGTATTTTTGATGACTTAACTGGTAAAACTGTGTTACTTATTGGGGCTGGTGAAATGGCTGAATTGGCTGCCCGCCACCTACGCGGCAATGGTTGCAATAATATTTTAGTCGCCAACCGCACCTTGGCACGCGCCCAAAACCTTGCTATTGAATTTGAAGGCCATGCGCTCACATTAGAGCAGTTACCTGATTATCTAGATTCAGCGGATATTATTATTTCCAGTACTGGTGCAAATACTTATGTATTGTTGCCTGAAGTGATGCAAGCGGCAATGGAAAAACGACGTGGTAAACCGATGTTTCTCGTGGATATTGCCGTACCACGTGATATTGACCCTCGTATTGCTGATATTCCAGGCGCGTATGTTTATGATATTGATGATTTACAACAGGTTGTACAAGGCAACCGTGAAAATCGCGAAAAAGAATCAGAGCAAGCACGCACGCTACTTGCCGAAGAAGAAAAAATATTTCTCTTATGGCTCAAATCTCTCGAATCCGTACCACTTATTCGTGGCATTCAGCAGCAAAGTGAATCCATCCGTCAAGATGAATTACTTAAGGCTCAGCGCTATTTAAAAGACCTATCACCCGAGCAGCAAGAGGCTGTTGAGCGTTTTAGCCGCTCTTTGATGAAACGTTTTTTACATCCAAGCCTGCGTAGTTTAAAAAGTCTTCCCGAAGATATGGAAGGTGATTTACTGATGGGTGCAGCACGAAAATTGTTCGGCGTGGAACTCAAGCCCGTAGAAACAAGCTCTGCAACACAGCATAAGGAGTCCGATGAACACACGTCTGGATGACATCCTGCACAAGTATGAAGATATTACTGTCATGCTTGCTGACCCTGAAGTTACATCGAATCAAAAACGTTATACTGAACTTTCCCGTGAATTTTCAGAAATTGAGCCTGTCGCAGAAAAAGCCAAACAGCAAAGTGAATCCATCCGTCAAGATGAATTACTTAAGGCTCAGCGCTATTTAAAAGACCTATCACCCGAGCAGCAAGAGGCTGTTGAGCGTTTTAGCCGCTCTTTGATGAAACGTTTTTTACATCCAAGCCTGCGTAGTTTAAAAAGTCTTCCCGAAGATATGGAAGGTGATTTACTGATGGGTGCAGCACGAAAATTGTTCGGCGTGGAACTCAAGCCCGTAGAAACAAGCTCTGCAACACAGCATAAGGAGTCCGATGAACACACGTCTGGATGACATCCTGCACAAGTATGAAGATATTACTGTCATGCTTGCTGACCCTGAAGTTACATCGAATCAAAAACGTTATACTGAACTTTCCCGTGAATTTTCAGAAATTGAGCCTGTCGCAGAAAAAGCCAAACATTATCAAGCCTTAGAGCAACAACTCAAAAATAATCAGGAATTGATGGCAGATCCTGATTGCGATGCAGAGCTTAAAGGTATTGCGCAAGAAGAGATTCAAGAGCTTAAAAAGGCCATTGAAGCATGCAATGATGAGCTTACATTGCTTTTATTGCCCAAAGATCCCAATGATAATCGCAATATTATTTTAGAAGTACGGGCAGGTACAGGCGGTGATGAAGCGGCTCTTTTTGCTGCTGATTTATTCCGCATGTACAGCCGTTATGCTGAAATCAAAGGTTTTAAGGTAGAAATATTATCCAGCAATAGCATTGGCATTGGTGGTTATAAAGAAGTGATCGCACAAATCATTGGTACAGATGTATTCTCCACATTCAAGTTTGAATCAGGTACGCATCGGGTGCAACGCATCCCTACCACAGAATCAGGTGGTCGCATTCACACATCGGCGTGTACTGTTGCAATATTACCCGAAGCCAAAGAGGTAGATATTGATATTCGCCCAGATGATTTACGTATTGATGTGTATCGCGCCTCAGGTGCTGGTGGTCAGCATGTCAACAAAACCGAGTCTGCGGTACGTATTACCCATATTCCTTCGGGTACGGTGGTACAATGCCAGGATCAAGCCAGCCAACATAAAAATAAAGCCCAAGCCATGAAAGTATTGCAAGCCCGCATTCTCGCCAAAGAGCAAGAAACCGCACACAATGAGCGCGCTGAGGCACGCAAAGATATGGTTGGTTCAGGTGATCGCTCAGAACGCATTCGCACTTATAATTACCCACAAGGACGTGTAACCGATCATCGTATCAATTTAACCTTGTATAAATTGGAACAAATTATGGGTGGTGAAATGGATGAGTTGATTGAAGCGTTGATTACCCATCATCAGGCGGAACTACTCGCATCACAAGGCGCATGAGCGCCAAAGAACATCTACAACAAGCCATAGCAAAACTGCAAGCCGCTGACTGCGAGTCTGCACGGCTTGATGCTGAATGCTTACTGATGCATGCATGGGGCATCAACCGCACCCAGTTAATTATCAAAGCCTATGACAACTTACCCAATGATGTCGCACACACCTTCTCTGAATATATTGTTCGCCGCTGCAAGCGTGAGCCAGTGGCATATATTATCGGTGAAAAAGAGTTTTGGTCGCGAAGTTTTAAGGTGAACTCTGATGTGTTGATTCCGCGCCCAGAAACAGAGCATTTGATCGAAGAGTTATTAAAGCTTTACCCTGATCAACAAGCCCCCTACCGCTTTGCCGATATTGGCACAGGTTCTGGCTGTATTGCCGTCACTATCGCTTGTGAATACCCCAATGCCATAGTCATTGCTACTGATATTTCAGAAAAATCATTAACCATTGCACGCAGCAATGCGGAAAAACACGCTGTAAGCGAGCGTGTACAATTCAAGCAAGGTAATTTGTACCAAGCCTTTGATGCAAACACCCAAGCCTTTGATGCTATTCTCTCCAACCCACCTTATGTGTCCGCCGATGAAATGTATGATTTGGAAAAAGAGCTACATCACGAGCCCTCCCATGCGCTTACTGATAAAGAGGACGGTTTAAGTCTACTTCGTATTCTTTTAGGGCAAGCACCACAACATTTAAAACCAAACTGTCACCTACTATTGGAAACAGGGCTTTGTGGCTTGCCTGAAACCCCCGATACCATGACCATGCTCTACCCCTATCATGATTTGGCAGGTCTTTTACGTGGTGGCGTATATCAAAATTCAATAAACTAAATATTCCTATCAGCATCCCAGCTCTTTGGTTGCGCCTATCTTACTGTTAGCTCTTCAATTCTTTCTTTAAATTTATCTAAATCAAACGCCAATAATTTATTCATGCTTAAACACACATTTTCTACATCAAAAGAGATTTTATAACTAATTTTTAGACTATCGAAAATATATAACCATCATCCATTGACGCATTACGCCAGCATAAAGAGTCATAAACTGCTATATAACTAATACCTTATAAAAACTGCAGCCCTATACATGTATAACTGGAGATGATTATGGCAAAACTAGCTGTTGTACAAAAAGCCCCTATATTTTTAGATAAACAACAAACTATTGCGTTAGCCGTAAGTAGCATCGAAGAAGCTACAAGGCATGGTGCTGAACTGGTTGTATTTACGGAGGCTTTTATACCTGGTTATCCCACATGGGTATGGCGACTCAGACCTGGGACTGACTGGGGTTTATCAGAGGCATTGCATCATCGTTTATTAAAAAATGCCGTCGTGATGGAATCCGATGATTTAGCTCCATTGTATGACGTTGCAAAAAAACATCATGTTACCATTGTATGTGGTATTGAAGAGCGCGATAGCAAACTAAGCCAATCAACCCTTTACAACACTATTATTACCATTGGCTCGAATGGAGAACTGCTCAATAAACACCGTAAACTCATGCCAACAAATCCAGAACGTATGGTATGGGGATTTGGAGATGCATCGGGTTTAAAAGTGCTTGAGACACCTGTTGGTCGCATCGGTGCACTAGCATGCTGGGAAAATTTTATGCCACTAGCTCGTTATGCCATGTATGCACAGGGAATAGAGATCTATATTGCTCCAACATACGATAGTGGTGATGGCTGGATTGGCACCCTACAACACATTGCTCGTGAGGGTCGCTGTTGGGTGATTGGCTGTGGCAACCTGATGCAAGGCAGTGATTTACCTGATGACTTCCCTGAAAAAGAGCGCTTATATCCCAATGCCGATGAATGGATAAATCCAGGCGACTCTCTCGTTATTGCGCCTGGTGGTGAGATTATTGCAGGTCCTATGCACGAAGAGGCTGGTATTTTATATTGTGAGATAGATAAAGAAAAAGCAGCCATTGCCAAACGCGCCTTTGATGTTGCGGGGCATTATGCTCGCCCTGATATTTTTCAACTTCACGTTAATAATCAACCACAATCACCTGTGGTTTTTGGTAATTCAGATATGCCACATAAATAAACATCATCGTTATAGAACCACGCCCATCAAAAAACTTTGTTATTAGCTAACAAACGTAGTGGCATTTACCAATGCTTCATATCTGAGTAGTCTTCGTGCATCCTGAAAGACGGTACTGGCAACAGACTGAAGCGGAAAGGTGAATATGACGCAGATTAAAAAACGAAGCACAGCAAGCACATTGCTGGCGGACAAACAGAACAATCGCAAACAAGTATGGCTAACTGCCTACGACACCCCTACTGCCGCATTGGCTGAAATGGCTGGTGTGGATGTGATTTTGGTGGGCGATTCTTTGGGTATGGTTTCTTTAGGCTTTGATTCCACCATCCCCGTAACCCTTGAACATATGATTCATCATACTACCGCTGTGGTGCGTGGGCGCGATAAAGCTTGGGTGGTCTGTGACCTTCCTTTTGGCAGTTATCAAGCATCTCCTGAACAAGCTTTTGCATCTGCAGCACAAGTATTGCAACAAACAGGCTGTGATGCGGTTAAAATCGAAGGCGGACAACATATGGCTGCCACGATTGCATTTTTAAGTGAGCGCGGCATTGCTGTGGTCGCGCACTTGGGACTTACGCCACAATCAGTGAAAAAGTTTGGCGGTTTTAAAAGGCAAGGGCAAAGCGATGACGCTGCCGATATGATCTTTCAAGATGCGCAAGCTGTCAGCAATGCTGGGGCTGTCGCTGTAGTTTTGGAGTGCATCCCTGATGACTTGGCAGCACGTATCAGCGCAGCCATTGAAATTCCCAGTATTGGTATTGGTGCAGGCAAGCATTGTGATGGGCAGGTATTGGTATGGCATGATTTACTCGGTCTATCTGAAAAGAATCCTCCCTTTGCCCCAGCCTATACCAACCTACGCGAGAGCATTACAACAGCCATTGGACAATGGTGTGAGGATGTTCGCGCGGGCAAACAACCATGATCATTGCAGATCATCCAACTGCATTACAACAATATTTAGCAGGGGTAAAACAAAAACACGTTGCCTTGGTGCCCACCATGGGCTGCTTGCATGAAGGACATATTAGCCTGATTCGCAAAGCCAAATCCTTGTCTGATATTGTAGTGGTAAGTATTTATGTAAACCCATTGCAGTTTGGTGCGAATGAAGATTTGGATAATTATCCGCGTGTATTTGAAGATGATGCGGCTATTTGCAAAGCTGAGGGTGTGGACTGTGTGTTTCATCCACATGATTTATACCCAGAAGATGGTGCTAAAATCACCCTTAAAGTCCACACCTTGGATAACATGCTTTGTGGTGCATCAAGACGTGGGCATTTTGATGGCGTAGTCACTGTCGTGAGTCTTTTATTTAACTTGGTGCAACCCAATATCGCAGTGTTTGGTAAAAAAGACTGGCAACAACTAGCAATTATTCGCCGTATGGTGAGTGATTTACATATGCCAGTTGAAATCATTGGCAGTGAAATTGTGCGTGAGCCTGATGGCCTCGCCATGAGCAGTCGCAATCGCTATTTGAGCCTAGCTGAACGTCAAAAATCACTGCTTTTATCTAAAACTATGCTTTTAATGAAAAGTAACATTAAAGTCGGCGAAAAAGCATCAAAAAGCATAGCTATTGGCATAGACAATTTGAAAAAACATCAAGTTTACCCAGAATATCTTGAAATACGCCATGAATTAACACTTAAGCCTGAAAATACAATCACGCCACAAAGTCGTATATTTATCGCTGCAAAAATCGGTCATACCCGTTTGATTGATAATGCAGCATTATTTCCACAAGCTATGACAAATGAGGGAACCCCATGAAATTAACCATGCTAAAATCCAAACTTCACCGTGCCACAGTCACCCATGCCGAATTGGATTATGAAGGCTCTTGTGCTATTGACCAAGATTTGCTCGATGCAGCCAATATTCTACCCTTTGAACAACTGCATATTTATAATGTAAGCAATGGCGAACGCTTTACCACCTATGCCATTGTCGCAGCACGTGGCTCAGGTACGATTGGTGTGAATGGTGCAGCAGCACACAAAGCCAAGGCTGGTGATTTATTGATTATTTGTACCTATGCAGATCTAGATGCGGCAGAAGCAACACACTTCAATCCTGCTCTGGTATATCTCAATGAAAACAATGCTATTAGCCATACTAGCCATGGGCGCTTGGCAGCAGCCTAAATCAAAAGGTTAACTGTTTAACCACAGACTAAAATCAGAAACCTGAAAAGCCAGCCACAGACTGAAACAAAGCAACAAAGTCCACCAGAATAACTTCTCGTGCTTTATGATCCTTTTTGAATTTCGCCATATCGAATATGTTCCCATACCAACAATTATGACAGCGCTTCTAATAAACCATATCGCATATTTATGCGATATAAAACAGCAAAGATTCAATCTAGTAATTGTCGCAATATACTCCCCAATTCATTGGGCACAAATGGTTTACGCAAAAAGTTACATGCGCCACTAGCAAGCAAAGCCTCCGCTTCCGCATCTGCTGGTGAACCACTAATCATTAAAATAGGCAATCCAGCCATAAATTTACGCAACTTTAAAAATAACTGCTGACCACTATAATCAGGAAGGTTTAGATCCAACAAAGCCAAGTCATAATCATTTTTTTCTAACAACTGCAAAGCAAAAGAACCATTGGTTGCCACACTTACTTTATATCCCCATTGCTTCATCAAGGCCTGCATAACTTTCAATACCGTCGGATCATCATCAATTAACAAAATATGCTCTGTACCAGCATATGATTCAAGTACACGTCGACGCTGTATCGAACTTGGATTCTCTTGCTCTCTCATAACAGGCAAAAGAACCCTAAAAACAGAACCTTTACCTATCTCGCTATCTACAAGTATCTCACCCTTATGGCTGTGAATAATACCATGTGCTGCCGCCATGCCCAGCCCGCGTCCTTGAAATTTTGTAGTGTAAAAGGGTTCAA
>CAYPXU010000051.1:0-10538 GCA_964414875.1 uncultured Zetaproteobacteria bacterium
TACCTGCTGAAATTCGTGGTAGTCGTAATTTGAAGAGTGATTATGTCATTATTGATACACCAGGTACGGATAAAATGATTGTGCGTTCAGCATTGAATACTTCGGATGCGTTATTGATTCCTGTGCAGCCTTGCTCGTTGGATGTGCAGGCCTCTGCGCCTTCTGTGCAAACGGCACTGGCGAGTGGTAAACCGACTGCTTATGTGGTGAATCGTTATGTTTCGCAGACGCAATTAGGCAAAGATGTGATGAGTTCGTTGCAGAATACACCAGCGACCGTACTGCGTAAGGCAATGGGTCAATATCAGGCGTTTCCACGCTCGATTGGGGTTGGTGAAACGCCCAGTACAATATTCTTTGGTGCGGCAAGTCGGAATATTGAAGCAGTAGGTCAAGCGGTGGATATGTGGCTAGAGGAAACGTGTCATGAAAAAGATTAATGTAGGCGGTTTAAGTGATGCGGTGAACAGGGTTTCCACGCGTGTTCTCAACCAAGATGTGGGTGATTCACTGGTCTCACGTCGCATACGCGAATCCAGTGGTGAGTCTTTGAAACGTTTGAATATTGAATTGCCTGAAGATGTGCATAAAGAGTTAAAACTAGAGGCTGTGATGAAGGGTGTGTCCATGCGTCAGCTGGTGGAAGAGATGTTGCGGGCACGTTATCAATAGTTAGTTGCCTGTCTTTTAGTTTGAAAAGAGGTAACTATTCAGCTCACCCCTGATTTTCCCAATGCTTGCGTTAAGAAAGCCTCACTTACAGCAGTAAGCTACGTTTTCTTGCCTTGCCCTTGGAAAAAATAGAGATAATCTGAACCGTTACTTCTCATTTGTAACTATGCTGAATAGTTACGAAAAGAGTAGGTATATATCGCGGATAGACGGAATAGTATAATCAGGTGTAATGCCGCTTTTCTTCACAAAACCAGCTCGGTATTTGCCAGTTTGAACCAAAACACCTGTTAACCCAGCATCTTGTGCACCTCCAACATCTGATTCGATGTCATCTCCAATCATGACAGTGTGTTCAGGCGAACTGTTTAAGTTTTGGCAAACATGATGGAAAAAATCTGTGGAAGGTTTACCCAGTATTATAGCATCCTGCTTACTGGCATATTCAATAGCGGCTACAAATACGCCAAGATCAAGGTGTAAGCCATCGTTTTTTTGCCAGAATCTATTTTTATGCAGTGCAAGAACGGTTGCGTCTTGCATGACCAAGCGGAAAATGTCGCGCAAGTCCTCTGGTGCATAACCTTCACCACCGATGTCACCCATGACAATATAATTAGGGTGCTCTTCATCCTCTCGAATACCCGTGAAATCTTCGCGCAAGGCATCACGGATAAATAAACGAGCAGAATGATGGGCGATTTTTTGTTTGGCTAACGTGGCAGGTGTGTAAATATCGGCTTCTGTGAGTGGTATGCCCATGTCGGTCAATTTACTGGCAACTGCACGGCGTGATTGGGTGGTGGTATTGGTCAAGCCTGCGACTTTGAACCCTTGCTTTCGTAACGATTGTAACGCCATATCAGCACCCGCAATCATCTCGTTACCAATGTACAATACACCGTCTAAATCAATAAGTACGGTGTCGATATTATGTGTGGTTAACTGTTTCATTGTAATATTATAGTCTAAATTCCAGCGTGATTATTTGGACTTGGGGGGGAAACTGTTACACTGCCGCAAAACAAGCTACTGATATCATTTGAAATATATTTCATAATCGAGATAGATAAGGACTAAACCATGACAGAGCAAGAAATTTTAAACATGTATGAAGATGCAGGCGCATTGCTAAATGGGCACTTTGTGCTTTCCAGTGGTCGCCACTCGGCGCGCTATTTACAATCAGCACTGGTCTTGATGTCCATGGATAATGCTACGGATTTGGCAGCGGCATTGATTGAAAAAGTAAATGCCGATGATTTTGATATGGTCGTTGCACCAGCGATTGGTGGTTTGGTGATTGGTCAGGAAGTAGCAAGGCAGTTGAAAAAGCCGTTTATTTTTACTGAACGTAAAGAAGGTGAAATGCAAATGCGCCGTGGTTTTACGATTCCTAAAGGTGCCAAATTATTGGTGGTGGAAGACGTGATTACCACAGGTGGCTCTGTTTGCGAATGTATGGCTGTAGTGCGCGAGCATGGTGGTGTGCCTGTGAAAGTATTGGCAGTGGTTGATCGGGCTCCGCAAGCTGAAGGGCGCTTTGATGTGCCGCATGCAACAGCAATTTCATTGGATGTTGAGACTTTTGCAAAAGATGAGTGTCCCATGTGTGCAGAAGGCACACCTGCGGTGAAACCTGGTAGTCGAGGCTCTCTATAATGACTAACGCTTCAGTGCAGCCAGTGATTCGCTGTTTTCCATTTGGTGGAGTCGGCGAATTTGGCAAGAATTTGATGGTTTATGCTATTGATGATGATGCGGTGATGGTGGATTGCGGTATGGGCTTTCCAGAGCCAGGTCAGCATGGTGTGGATATTGTTATTCCAGATATTACGGCATTGGATGAGATGGGTTTAAAGTTGCATGCGCTGTTGCTTACCCACGGGCACGAGGATCATATCGGTGCTGTGCCGTTTATTTTACCCAAGCTAGGTAATATTCCTGTTTATGGTACACAAATTACCTTGGCTTTAGTGAAAGCCAAACTTTCTGAACGTGGTTATAAAGGTGATTTGCGCCTGTTGGATGAACATACACCGATTAAGGTGGGGCCTTTTCGTGTGGAAGGCGTGCCTGTGACGCATTCAATCATGGATGCAATTTCGGTGGTGATTCATACCGTGCATGGTGCAATCATTCACACTGGGGACTTTAAATTCGACCCATCACCGATTGATGGACGGGTGAGTGGATTAGAGCAGTTTGCGAAGCTTGGTGATGCAGGTGTATTGCTGCTGGCATCGGATTCCACCAATGCAACACGGGCTGGCACAGGACCTTCTGAAATATCCATTGCGGCGGATTTGAGGAAAGCTGTGGCAGAGTGCAAAGGTAAGGTGATTGTTACAACCTTTGCATCAAATATGTTTCGTATTCAGCAAATTATTGAAGCAGGTCAAGCGGCTGGGCGTAAAGTTGCATTGGCTGGGCGTAGTTTGGAAAAAAACACGGGTTTAACACGTGACTTGAAACGTTTAAATATTCCTGCGAATAGTTTGGTGGATATCAAACAAACGCAAAACATCCCTGATAATAAACTATTGATTATTGCCACCGGCTCACAAGGTGAATGGCGCGCAGCTTTGGCGCGCATTGCACAAGATAAATTTAGAGGTATCCGTTTGGGAGAAGGCGATTTGGTGATTTTCTCTTCATCGAATATTCCAGGAAATGAAAGGGTTATTGCAGGCTTGTTTAACCATATTTATCGTCGTGGGGCGCGTATTTTGCATGCAGGACAGGCGCATTTGCATGTCTCAGGTCATGCCCAGCAAGATGAATTAAAACAAATGTTGGAATTAACACGTCCGAAATATTTTTATCCTGTACATGGTGAATATCGCAACTTGGTTGAACATCGTGAATTGGGTGTGGCTACGGGTATTGCTTTTGAAAACACTGTTATTGCAGAAAATGGGCAAAGTGTGGTGATCGATGAACAAGGTATCGGGCATGGTCCTAGATTTCATGCTGGAGCAGTGTTTGTGGATGGACTGCACCGTGATGAAGTTGATGATTTGGTATTGCGTGATCGTCGTATTTTGGCGGATGATGGTATGATTTCTGTGACTGTTTTAATCTCGCAGCATGAGGGTCGTTTGTTAACGGCTCCTGAACTGACGGCGCGTGGTGTGTTGCATGAATCTGTAAGCGCCGAAGTATTGGAAGATGCGGCTGCGGATATGCATCATTATTTGAATAGTTTGGATCAGGAAATGTTGGCTGATTTGGATGAAACGCGGGAAGAAGTTCGTCTGTGGTTGCGTCGTTGGTGCAAGAAACGTTTGGGTCGCCGTCCGATGGTCTTACCCGTGGTGATTGAAATTTAATGACAGATTCGGATAACATGAAGACAACACCTTTAATCATACGTGAAGCCTTGGCTTTTTTGCTATTTGCATGTGTGGCGATGGTGGCAGTTTCGTTATACAGCTTTAATGCCAATGACCCTTCGTTGAATCAAGTAACATCTGTACAAGCTGAAAATATGCTTGGCACAGTTGGGGCATGGATTTCAGATTTGATGTATCAGTTATTTGGTCTGGCTAGTTGGTTGTTTGTATTGCTGGGTATTGCTTTGGTGGCACGCATGGTGCTTGGTTTGCGTCCGTATGGAGCTGGCTGGACATCGTTGTTTTGGTTGCCATGTATTGTTGCCATAGCAGGTTTGTTGGACGCTCATTTGGCTTTAGAAAGCTTTGCATGGGTCGTATTGCCAGCGGGGACAGGCGGTGCTTTAGGTGCATTGTTGTCGGGTACCTTGTCCGAAGCGTTGCATGTTATTGGTTCTGATTTGGTGTTGATTGCCTTGATGTTAAGTAGTTTTGTGATTGCTTCGCATGTCTCATTGCTGGCAATCATTCAGCGCATTGGTTTGGCTTTATTTTGGGTGTTGCGTCGCCTTATGATGGTACTTTCATCTATCAAAGCACGCTTGCAAGGTGATTTGCAATCACGCCGTGAACGTTTGGAAGGCAAAGAGCAGCGGCAGCGGCAAAAAGAAACCCGTCCTGTTGAACCTGAAAACAGGGTTGAACCTGAAATTTTACAGGTTGCGAGTGTAAAAGTATCGCAACGTGCGCAAGAAGAAAAGAAGCTTGAGCCTGATATTTTGCAGGTGGCGAGTGTGAACGTATCGCAATGCGCCCAAGAAGAAAACCAGCTTGAATCTGATGTTTTGCAGGTGGCAAGTGTGAAAGTATTGCAACGTGTGCAAGAAGAAAATCAGGTTGAACTTTCGCTGCATACGCCTTCAGATTCGAATTTTAAACTGCCATCTGTATCGCTGTTTACACCGCGCCGTGATGGGGGGCATACTTACAGTGGTGAAACACTACAGGTGATGAGTCGTATGCTTGAGAAAAAACTACTCGATTATCGGGTAGAAGGAACGATTGTAGCCGTGCAACCTGGGCCTGTGGTGGTGCAATTTGAGTTGGAGCCAGCAGCAGGCACCAAAGTATCCAAAGTTGTTGCGCTGCAAGATGATTTGGCGCGTTCGATGTCAGCAATTAGTGTGCGAGTTGCGGGTAATATTCCAGGTAAGAATGTGATTGGTATTGAGCTACCAAATGAATCGCGTGAAATGGTGGTTTTGCATGATGTGATTTCCAGTACAGCATTTTCTGATAAAAAGAAGATTCTTCCGCTGGCATTGGGTGTGGATATTGCAGGTCAATCGGTGGTGGTCGATTTGGCAAAAATGCCGCATTTATTGGTTGCTGGTACAACAGGTTCAGGTAAATCTGTATCGGTCAATACCATGATTTGTTCGATGCTGATGGCACATACACCTGAGACATTGCGTTTGATTATGGTCGATCCAAAAATGTTGGAATTATCTATGTATGATGATATTCCTCACTTATTGGTGCCTGTGGTGACCAGTCCGCACAAAGCCAATAAAGCACTGGCATGGGCAGTATTTGAAATGGAACGGCGTTATAAGCTGATGTCGGAAGCCAGAGTACGAAACCTTGATGGCTATAACAAGCAGGTAAGCCAGCAAGAAGACGGTGAGACCTTGCCTTTGATTGTGATTATTATTGATGAATTGGCTGATTTAATGATGGTAGCAGGCAAAGAAGTAGAGCAGTCGATTTGTCGTTTGGCACAAAAAGCCCGTGCAGCGGGTTTACACCTTATTTTGGCAACCCAACGTCCCAGCGTGGATGTGATTACAGGTTTGATTAAAGCGAATTTACCCAGTCGATTGGCATTTAAAGTATCGTCAAAGATTGATTCTCGTACGATTTTGGATCAGATGGGGGCAGAGCAACTGTTGGGTATGGGTGATTCATTATTGATGTCGGGAAGTATGAATTTGCAACGTGTACATGGTGCATTTGTTGATGATAATGAAGTCATTGCCTTGGTTGAGCATCTAAAAACACAGGGCGCTCCTGATTATAAAGAAGAAGTCTTTAGCATGAGTTTGGGTGATGGTGAAGATGCGATGGGTGATGGGCTTGGTGGTGGAGAGAAAGATGAGAAGTATGATGAAGCTGCCGCACTGGTGATTGAAAAAGGCAAATGCTCAGTGTCTATGGTGCAACGTTATTTACGTATTGGTTACAACCGTGCCAGCCGTATTGTGGAGCAAATGGAAGAAGATGGCTTGGTAACACCGCCGGGCTCAGGTGGTACGCGCAAAGTATTGGGTGGGCGTGAAGGCGAGGTGTTTGAATGAAAGTCATAATGCTTTTATTTATGATGTTATTGCCTGTTTCGGTATGGGCGGAGGCAGCGGATACTGCCGTTAAACCACTGCCTGTGGCGTTACAACAGGGCTTGGATCGTTTGGCGAGCTTGCCAGGCTTTTCATGTAAGTTTGAGCAGACTATTTATTATAGTGATGGTAGTAAGCAAGTCTATAATGGTACATTGGCGGTTGCAAAAAAAGGGCATTTTCGTTGGAACTATATCAAACCTTATGAACAACTATATATTAGCAATGGTGATGGTGTTTGGTTATATGAACCTGATTTAATGCAGGTGCAATGGTTGGAAAGTATTAGCGCGGTAGACCCCATTGCGATGCGCTTATTGGAAGGGCGTGTTAAAGCAGAAGAAGTGTATGTGTTGGATGAGGTTGCAGGTGTATACCATGTGCGCTTGGGTAATGGTGAGCAAGCAACGGCGTTGTGGTTGACACTGGATAAGCAGGGTATGCCCATGTGGTTTGAAACTCGGGATAGTTTGGATAACCGCAATCGTATGCGTTTATTGTCGATTGATGAGCATATGCCTGCTAAACAACAATTTGAATTTAAAGTGCCAAAAGGTGTGGATGTGATTGATGCCAATGGTAATGTGATGGGGAGTAATGAATGAAACGTTGGTTTGCAACAGTAGGATTGTTATGTGTATGTGGGGCCACTTCGGTGCAAGCGGCAGGTTTTGCCAATAATGACTTTTCAGCATCGGGAGTGGGTGTAGCCAATGCGATGGTTGCGGGTGTCGCCGATGTGACAGCTGCATCGTATAATCCAGCAGCAATTGCGTGGCTTGGGAGTGGTGTGTACGTGGAGGCTGGTTTTGCATCACGCAGTCGTAACTCATCAGTAAAATTGCCTTCAGGCGCTATTCAGTCCAATGGCGGCGGTGCTAAAAATGGAAGTATGCTGCACGCCGCGTGGATGTCTGGTGACAATGATATTGGTTTATCTTTAGCATTTACCCAGCCCTTTAAGAGTGAGAATGTTTGGGGCGGTGATCGAACATCCATTAAAACAGATCGTTTGTCGTTGGATCTCATTTATGCTGTGAGTAGCACCTTGTCTGTGGCACATGGTGTTGATATATATCGGACTACAATAGATATGACGCAAGGAGCAGTATCTTTTTCAGGTAAGAGTCAAGCCAGTTTCGGTGTGAATGTTGGTGTGAACTGGAAGCCTGCACCATTGTGGAAAGTTGGTATGTTATTGCGATCTGGCACCAAGGCAAAAGTAGCATCTGGTAATCAAAAAGTTGATTTAAAGCTTCCAGAACAAATAAGCTTGGGTGTTTCACATGATATGGAGAATGCGTTTCGTGTGGAGGCGGATATTGCTTATGAACGTTGGTCACGTATTAAGAATCTTGATGTGATCGGTGGGACGATTAAAAACGCAACGGATTTGAAAGATACATTAGCGCTGAAGACTGGTCTTACGTGGTATTGGTTACCTGATACAACATTTCGTTTCGGTTATGCTTATGAGCAAGGTGCCAATCGTGCCTCGGCATTTCAGCAGATCATTGCAGATCAATCGGGGCATCGTTTAAGCCTTGGTGCTGGTGGTAATATGTTTGGTGTACATGTGGATGTGGCGTATGCTTATATGTTTCATCCTAAGCAATCGGTGACTGCTCCTGTTGTGGGTGTTTACCGTGATCGCGAGCAGACTATGATGATTTCTTTATCCAAGGTGTTTTAAGCTGACTTCTGCTGCATCATTATTTCCTGAAGAAATACCTTCAATAAGATCACAGGCAGGTGCGCCTTTGGCATACCGTCTGCGCCCTGCATGTTTGCAAGATGTTGAAGGGCAGGGTGAATTAACTCGCGAACAATCTTGGTTTGCCGCTGCAATCAAAGAAGGGCGTGCGGTGTCATGTGTTTTCTGGGGACCGCCAGGTGTTGGTAAAACAACATTGGCAACGTTGATGGCAGAATCGGCGAATATGCCATTTGCACGTTTATCGGCGGTATCAGCAGGTAAAAAAGAAGTTCAGGCAGTAGTGGGTAAAGCCAAGGCTGAAAATCGCTCGTATGTATTGTTCCTAGATGAAATTCATCGTTTTAATAAAGCCCAGCAAGATGTGTTATTGCCTTATATTGAAGATGGAACATTAATCTTGGTCGGTGCAACGACTGAAAATCCATCATTTACTTTGAATAATGCCTTACTTTCACGTTGCCGTGTGATTGTTTTGAAAGCCTTGGATATATCGGCATTGGCGAAAATTTTACAACGTGGTATGCATGCGTTACAAGAGCAAGAATCAGAGTTTTTACTTACGGATGATGCCTTACAGTGGCTGGCAAAAGCTGCTGATGGCGATGCGCGTTATGCACTAAATGCTTTGCAGGGCTTGTTTGAGGCGGATGCTTTACGGGCTTGGAACCTAGTTGATGTGCAGCAACAATGGTTGCGCAGACAGGGGAAATATGATCGTAATGGCGATGCTCACTATGATTTTATTTCAGCATTGCATAAATCCATTCGTAGCTCGGATGCGGATGCTGCATGTTATTGGTTGGCACGCATGTTGGAAGGTGGTGAAGAGCCATTGTATTTGGCGCGGCGATTGATTCGCATTGCCACAGAAGATATTGGTTTGGCTGATCCAAAAGCTTTGGGTTTATGCCTGGATGCACAGCGCATGTATGAAATTTTAGGCTCTCCAGAGGGTGAGCAGGGATTGTTTGAAGCGGCGATTTATTTGGCATTGGCACCCAAAAGTAATGCCGCATATATGGCTGAAAAAGCAGCAAGAAGATTAGCCAAAGAAACACAAGACCTAGATGTACCGATGCATTTGAAAAATGCACCAACCAAACTTATGAAGGGGCTTGGTCATGGTGAGGGTTATCAATATGCCCACAGTGCTAAGGATGCAGTGGTTGATCAGCATCATTTTCCACAAGGCATGCTGCCTGTAAGCTTATTTGAGCCGACAGAGCGTGGTTTTGAGCGTACATTAGGGGAGCGGAAGGTTTGGTTAGAGAATCGACGCAATCAATTGCGTAAGGAAACAAAGGTATGAAACAAATGCTGGCAGTTGCGCTGGGCGGAGCATGCGGTGCGATGATGCGTTTTTGGCTGGCTGCAGCAGTCCAGCGTATGGCAGGTGGTGCGTTTCCATGGGGAACTTTATTTGTTAATGTGCTGGGTAGTTTTTTGCTGGGCTTCTTGTTTGTTTGGTTGATTGAAAGAAGTACAGTAGGAGAATTGGCGCGTTTGGCAATTACGGTTGGTTTTTTGGGTGCGTTTACAACTTTTTCTACCTTTTCAGTTGAAACAGTGCGCTTAATGCAGGAAGGTGCGATGACATGGGCATTGGGTAATATATGTTTGCAGCTATTGCTTTGTGTTGGTGTGGCGTGGTTGGGTATGCAGTTAGCGCGGGCTTTGTAGTTTGAGTTGTAGAAAAAAGCATTTTGATGCTAGTTTGGCGAGAATATTTTATCAAAGGAGTCTATCGGTCTCCTAGTAAGTGGGAAGGGTGGTATTATGAATATATACAGTTTTACAGGGCGATTAGGCAGAGATAGCGAAACCCGCTTTACACAAGGTGGTATGGCGATTTGCTCATTTACTGTAGCCGTAGATTATGGTTTTGGTGAAAATAAAGGCACAAACTGGTTGCGTTGTTCTTTATTTGGTAAGCGTGCTGAAGGTCAGCTGCCTAAATATTTGGTCAAGGGTACGCAGGTTGCTATTAGTGGTGAGTTACGTATTCGTGAATATGATGATAAAGATGGAAATAAACGTACGTCCGTTGACGTATCTGTAGATAAACTAGATCTGATTGGTGGTCGTAATGAACAGCAAGGCGGTGGCTATCAACAAGGAGGGCAACAGCAGCAAGGCGGAGCTTTCCCAACCCATGGTGGTGGTCAGCGCAATGCGCCACAGCAGGCAAAAAATGACCCGTTTGCCGATAGCCCAGCATTCAATGATGTGCCTGTAGATGATGACATTCCGTTTTAAACAGAACACTTTACGTTAAATGTAGAGTATAAATTTAAAGGTCTGCTTTTGCAGGCCTTTTTTTATGCTGTACCCCTTCATTGATTGTAACTGTAGTGGTTCAGTAACGGAGTTTGTCAAAGTAGTTGTCACCTTCATGTGTTACGCAGCTAAGAGACTAGG
>CAYPXU010000052.1:0-10351 GCA_964414875.1 uncultured Zetaproteobacteria bacterium
AGGCGAAAAACCTAATGTTTTTTTTAAGAACCTCTACCCGCTCAATGTGAGTTTAAGGCTTTGAAATATACAAATTGTTGGGTTTTCCTACAGGGTCGTTAGCCTTCTTTTCTTGAGTTTTATGCATGATATAGTATTATGCTATGCATAAATAAGGAGGATAACATGAGGACAACTTTAGATTTGCCTGAAAACTTGCTCAATGAGGTAATGGAAGTTACGCATACAAAAACTAAAACAGCGGTTATTATTAAAGCCTTAGAAGAGTTGTTAAGAAAATCAAAGATATCTGACCTTAAACAGTATCGTGGTAAAATTATGTTGGATATAAATCTTGATGATATTAGAGATAGGCATTAATGGCTGTATTAGTTGATTCATCAATATGGATTGATTATTTCAGAGCTGGGGATAACTCCCTACACCTTGATGATTTGATAGATGAAAATATCATCATTATTAATGACATTATTCTTGCTGAATTGGTACCTTATTTGGAGCTAAAAAAGCAAACTAAGGTTATCAAATTGCTTTATGAAGTTAATCGTATTCCATTAACTATTGATTGGAAAGAGATTGTTGAATTTCAAGTCCGTTGCTTAAAAAGTGGCGCCAATGGTGTGGGCATTCCTGATTTAATTATAGCCCAGAATGCAAAGCAACATGATTGTAATGTTTATTCGCTTGATAAGCATTTTCGGTTGTTAAATAAGGTGTTGCAAGTGAAATTGTATGTGTAAAAAGGCTAACCAGTTACTATGGCGCAAACCCTAATATTTCATGCTGATTTCACTTCTCATGCAGGTATTGAAATTAATATTTTATGTGCATTTCTCTCAATCTTGCCGCAACCCGTTGCAAACTTACCAATCCACTCAATTGCAGCCTCTTGTAAAGATAATCTTCAATATGACAAACCTGCTCGACCATTCTTGCACGGAATCGGCGATCTCCATCAATAAAATGCACACCAACCTCAAAATTTTGGCTTTATCTCTTTGCCAACAAACCACACATAGAGCTTCAAATGGCGATCGAATATGAGGCACTTTATTGTGTTGGAAAACCCAATGCAGACTTGTCAGGCAAAGCTCTATCCACTGAGAAGTCCGAACAATCCACATCCACATATTCACCCAATATTTTGCGGCTCATTATTTCCGCAGTAATCGGAGCCAACGCCACACCATTACGATAATGCCCCGATGCCACCCAAAGACCTTTCACGTTTGGCACATGCCCCAAATAAGGCAATCCATCAGGGCTACCTGGGCGAAAACCCATCCATTGATGCTCTACCTCTAAATCTTTTAAGCCCGGTGCAATTTTTTTCATGGATGCCATCAATTGATCGGTCACTTGTTCAGTATTACCACGTTCAAAACCGACAAATTCCATGCTTGCACCTACTAAGATACGTCCATCAGCCCTTGGCACAAAATAGGCATCATCATGTTTTACAATTGATTTCATTAACCCTACTGCACCCTTAAGCAATACAATCTGCCCTTTGACTGGTTTGATAGGCAATGTGAAACCAAGTTGTTTCGCAAGCTCCCCACTCCAGCTTCCACTGGCTAATAACACATGATCAGCATGAAATTTCTGAGCATCCGCACACTGCACACCCGTTACTGCGCCCTGTTTGCTTAATAATGATGTTACTTCGGTATTTTCATGCAATTCAACACCAAGCTTCTCCATCCAAACACGAACGGCCTTTAATAAACGCGGGTTACGTAACTGGGCAACCTCTGGCCACAACAATGATTTTGTGACCTGTGGAGAAAGTGTGAGTTCAAGCTCTAGTGTTTGCACTGTATCAAGTTGTTCAATGTCCCAATTGAAACGTTCAGACCAATCAAGTGCAGGCTGCCAATGCTTACGCTTATCATCATCAAAAAATGGCACCAATAAACCCGATTTTTTCCATTCAATCGAGATGCCCGTATCTGCTTCAAGCTGGACACGAAAATCAGGGTACATCGCAAGGCTAGCATCCATCAAATGGGTAAAAGAGTCAGGGTAAAGCCACGGATGAATCGGACACAAAATCCCCGCACCTGCCCATGATGCTTCTTGCCCGATTGCGCCGCGCTCCAATACCATCACGTCCGCACCACGCTGTTTCAAGAAGCACGCCGTTAAACAGCCTATAATACCGCCACCAATGACCACTACTTTCATCTCTTAAGCTCCCCTTCTGTTGATTGCTACATAGGAAACTATAATATGCCCCCATGTCTGCGCATAGCTCTGCATCTCCAGCATCCGAAACTACTATACGGCAAGCCTACCAGCACTGCCAACAAATCGCAGCGCAACATTATGAAAATTTCCCTACCGCATCCAAACTCATTCGTGCTGACTTACGCCCTGCAGTCGCCGCTATTTATGCTTTTGCCCGCGCCGCAGATGATATGGCGGATGAAGGTGATGCCAGCGCAGAAATACGCATTCAACAACTCGATGCTTGGGAATTATTGCTAGAGCGTTGCACCGAAGAAGATATTGATCACCCCGTTTTCTTAGCTCTTTCTGATGCGATTAAACGTTTTCATTTACCCATACAAGCATTGTACGATTTACTAACGGCATTCCGTATGGATTGCACAATTAACCGCTATGCGACTGAGCAGGAACTTTTATTTTATTGCAAACATTCC
The DNA here is from genome assembly GCA_964414875.1 of uncultured Zetaproteobacteria bacterium. Classification (GTDB taxonomy): domain Bacteria; phylum Pseudomonadota; class Zetaproteobacteria; order Mariprofundales; family Mariprofundaceae. Next base: position 2,667 of record CAYPXU010000052.1, read on the forward strand.
GCCAACCCAGTCGGCCGTTTGATGCTGGCATTGCATGGTATTCACGATAACAAAGCAGCCCATGCTTCTGATTGTATTTGCACAGCATTGCAATTAACCAACTTTTGGCAGGATTTCTCTATTGATCACCCAAAAGGGCGTTGTTATTTACCCGAATCATGGCTCTCTGCCGAAAACATCACATCAGAGGCTCTATTATCAGGCGAAACTAGCCATCAACAAGCTGCGCCTACCATTGCCCATACTATTAGCTTTACTCGTGATTTGTTTCATCAAGGCAGTGAATTATTGCCTATGCTTCCCTTTCGTTTTCGTCTACAAATTGCCGCAACGTTGCATGGTGGCATGAGCATATTATCGGCAACAGAGCGTTGTGCGAATCCACTTGTTGAACGTCCGCATCTGCAGCGCAATGATTGGATGCATATGATTTTACCGATTGTCAGTAGCACACTTATGCCCAAACGTCATATCAAAGCATTAAACATCAAAACAATATGACATCTCAAAGCCTATCAGCTAAAATCCAATCTCCTGAAGCATATTGCAAAGAAAAGACCCAAGCATCAGGCTCATCTTTTGCTTATGCTTTTGGTTTTTTATCCAAACAACAGTGCCGTGCGATGATGGCATTGTATGCATTTTGTCGTGAAGTCGATGATATTGCTGATGAAATCGAAGATAAACATGAAGCTGAGCGACAAATTCGCCAATGGCATGATGAAATTGGCCGTGTTTTTGAAGGTCAAGCCAGTCACCCTGTTGGACATGAATTGCACTGGGCAAGACAACATTTCGCTTGGGATAAAGAGCTTTTTTATGAAATGCTCGATGGCATGCTCACGGATATTTCAGCCAGAGCATTTATCAAAGAAAGTGATTTAAATTTGTATTGTTATCGTGTTGCAGGTGTTGTTGGTTTGCTTACCATTGAAATCTTTGGTTATAACAAGCGTCAATCACGCCACTTTGCCACCACACTCGGCAATGCATTGCAACTGACCAATATCCTGCGTGATGTTCAAGAAGATATGCAGCGTGGGCGCATTTATTTACCACAAATAGAGCGCATTCGTTTTAAAGTGACGGATCAAGATATTTATGACGGTAACATGACTAAATCCGTGCAGGCACTCTTGGACTTTTACGGCGAAAAAGCTGAATCGGCTTATCAGCAGGCCCTTGAGCAACTTCCCTTAGAAGATCGTATCAGCCTGCGCCCCGCTATTATCATGGCAGCGATTTATTATGCCCAACTCAAGCGCATGAAATCCTTTGATTTTGATATTTGGCAACATTCAGGACGCATCCCATCATGGCGAAAAATGCTTATCGCATGGAAAGCATGGCGTTATGAGAAAAAGTACGCAAAATCATTAAATTCAGAGAAATATCCATTACGGTTGAATTTTTAACAAATGATCAGCATCAATGCCTAAAATAAAACTTGCTGTTATTGGTGGCGGCTTAACAGGCTTAAGCGCTGCTATTCGTGCTGCGGAGCTAGGGCATCATGTTGATTTATTTGAGGCAGCACCAGAGCTTGGTGGGCGCACCCGTTCATTTTTTCATAAGCCAAGCCAAACATGGATCGACAACGGACCACATTTACTCATTGGTGTGTATGCGCATACCATCCAATTACTCAAAGACGTTGATGCTCTACAAAACACCGCATGGCAAGACTCTTTAGAGCTACCTCTTTGGGATCGCAAGCGCGGACATTTTTCATTAAAAACATCGCCTTATTTACCTTTCCCACTGGCTTTAATGCGCGCCGTTCAACAGATGCCAGAGCATGGCTTGGCTATGATCCCGAGTATTCTTCGTTTGGCTCTTTCTATGAAAAAGTATGCTATGGAAAATGGGCAAAAATGCACTGTTGCTAAGTGGATGCAAGCTGTAAACATCCCAAAGCCTCTACAGCGTGATATGATTGAAGTGTTGTGTTTGGGAGCCATGAATGAAGCTATGGATACCGCCAATGCAGCAAGCTTTGCCAATGTATTGCAACAGGCCTTTGCCAACCATAAAACAGCGCGTTTGGGCTGGTTTACAGCACCGCTTTCACAGGCTTTCATTACGCCGCTCGCAGAGCGTTGTAAGGCATTGGGCATCCGTATTCACACATCTTCACGCATCCAAAGCCTGCAAAGCAATCAGCAGCACTGCACACTTACAACACGCACTGGCTCTCAAACATACGATAAAATCATACTGGCAATACCACCCACCGTGCGAAACAAACTATTACATATCGAACAAAGGGTTGCCACACGCTCCATCAGCAATATTCATGTATGGTTTGATGAAAAAATAACATTATCTTCGCCATTTATCGGCGGAATTAGCACCTATGGACAATGGTTTTTTGATATTTCATATCAATTTCATAAAAAAGAAGGAAATAAGCATCATTTATCACATTTATGTGCCGTTATTAGTGCTGATACAAGCATAAAAAGCAATCAGGAAAAAATTAATGCAATCATCAACGAGCTACAACAAATCACGGGGAAACCAGATTTAAAACCAATATATCAGTGTATCATTGCGGTACAAGCCGCAACCCACCTTGTACGCCCTGTGCAACCTCTTGTGGCATTACCCAATCATCTTATTGATGCCTGTGAACAACCCACCCATGGTGAGTTGCCCGCAACCATTGAAGCTGCCATTGTGCGTGGTGAACAAGCCGTTTTACAATTACAATAAACATATTTCGTAACTATTCAGCATCTTCATTCAAATACGCAATAATGTGTCATGTCGAACGTAGTTGAGACATCTTTTAACGCAATATCTATGAAAGATTCCTCGACTTCGCTCGAAATGACATCTCAAAACCTCATGCTGAATAGTTAGCATATTTCTATTCTTACTCTATTTCTTGGAAACGTGTGTCAATGCCTTCTGGATACTATGCTTTAAGTCTTTAAGACGATAAGGCTTTTGCAAGAAATGAACCGCTGAATTATTATTTAATAAACGCGCTTCCTCAAAACGTTGGCGAATATCCGATTCAGTATAACCAGATGAAATAATCACTGGAATATACGCTGCAAAAGACTGCATTTTCACATAAAACTCCTGCCCATCCATATTAGGCATTGTCATGTCCAGTAGTACAACATCAATCTCAGCTAAGTGCTCTTCCAATAATAGCAAACCCTGCTCACCACTTTCAGCCTCAATGCTATGCACACCCATGATTTCCAGAATACGACTAGCCAAGTCACGGATATCTTTTTCATCATCGACAATCAATACAGTCGTCTCTTCTGGCAACGCGGTATCGGGTTTCACATCTCTGTCTAATACAGCAGTTTTAATGCTTACAGGGCTAGTCTTGGCGATTGGAAAATAAATACTGAACTGTGTGCCCTGAGCAACAACAGACTGTATCTGCAAAGCACCCTTATGAGCACAAACAATACCCAGTATCGCACTCATACCTAAACCACGCCCTGTAAATTTAGTGGTAAAAAACGGATCAAACACCTTCTTTTGTGTATCAGCATCCATGCCACAGCCATTATCTCGAACGTGAATCACCACATAATCACCCTCGGCAATCATTTCACCATTGAGCAATGTGAGAAGCTTTTCTTGCGTTAAATAAACAGTATCAGTGATTACATGAATTTCACCTGTGTTATCACCCATCGCTTCAGCAGCATTGATAACTAAATTCATGATTACTTGTTGCATTTGCCCTTCATCAGCTTCAACAAGCGGTAAATCATCTCGCAAATTGGTTAGCAGCTTAGCATTTTTAAGTGTTGAGGTTTCCAATAATTGTAGAATTTTCTGGATCACCTCTGATACATTCATGGGGTGCATCATAAACTGCCCTTTACCTGAATAAGCCAACATCTGCTTACAAAGGTTCGCAGCACTCTCACTGGCATGTAAAATATTGTTTAATTTATTTTCACAGGCTTCTGGGTCTTTCAAATGGCGCATCGCTAAACTTGCATTACCCATTATCGCTGTGAGTAAATTATTAAAATCATGGGCAATGCCTCCTGCCAACACACCAAGACTTTCCAAACGTTGGGCATGGTCATCCTGTTTCTGAATGCGATTTCGCTCCGTTACATCCTGTTGAATGGCTATGTAACCAATCACCTTTTTGCTATTTTTTGAAAAAATCGGGAGAATCGTTTGTTCCACTTCATACAAGTGGCCATCTTTGGCTTTATTGATAAAGGCACCTTTCCAGCTTTTCCCTTGTAACAATGTTTCCCACATTTCTTGGTAATAACTTGGTGAAAGCTGTTCACTTTTAGTAATACTAAGCGTTCTTCCCACAGCTTCTTGAGATGAAAAACCACTTATTTTCTCAAAAGAAGAATTTACATACTCAATAACACCATCACAATCGGTTAAAACAATGGCATTAAAAGATTGTTCAACAACCTCGGCCAGTTTTGAACGCTCTTCTTCATTTTTCTTGCGCTCCGTAATATCACGAAAAAACATTGTAAAATGCAACGTTCCGTGCTCTTCAAAACTAGAAATACTGCATTCGATAAAATGTATCCCATCATTAGCCTGCACTGTAAGTTCAATCGGCTTATTTAATAACACCTCTCTATATGTCAATAAGAACGCACCAAAACTTGAAAAATTCCCAGCATCAAAGTCGGCAAAGTTAAAAATTTCATATAATTTTTTTGGACGAACAACCATGGATGATAAAATCATACTGGCAGCTGGGTTCGTATTACATATCTCTGCTCGTTCATTAAAACTTAAAATACCTTCAAAGGCTGACTCTAAAATATTCTTTTTATGCAAATTACTACGAATAACCGCTTGACTAGATCTCATAAGTATCCATGTAATTATTATACCTGTAGCCAAAATAAATAGTAAAATCCATAATATTTTCTCAGACCATGAAATATGTTGTTGAATAATTAGTTCAAAGTAATGTCCTGAATCAATAGGATAAGTAAATTGTTTGGATAAGTTCAAGCCCAATAGTGAACGTTCACTTTTCTGCAAAACTGCATGGCTATCACCAGCATCTTTTAGCCCTATAGTTGCCTGCACGTCAGCTAATAACTCCGTTGAAGTTAATAAATCTGGAAAAGATAACTGAAAAGCTACAATACCATTCAACATCTCCAATTTATGTGTTAGAAAATAAGGATCGCGCTGTCCTACAAGTCCACTATAAATAGCTTTAAACATCCAATAATGAGGTTCTTCCCCTATAATATTTACCCTCACCATGGATATATCACCCGATACAGCTGCCGATTTAATCGATTGGCGAACACCTTTTTGATTCAATAAATCCACACCCAATAAGCTGATATATTGAACACTAAATGGTTCAATCCGCGTCACTGGCAAATACGCAGGGTGTATAAGCGAAGGTTTATTGCCATTGATAATCTCAAAACTTATAAACCCATCTTCACGCATTCGCTCTACAAATTCACGGCGTTGAGAGTGTCTTAACATAGGCGCATATATAACAACATCCGCATAATCCGTTGCAAGTTGTATAGCCTGACGATCTGGAGATAGATTTAATGTTGATGCCGTGAAACGGATGCTTTCCTTGATATCATCAAGATGATCACCAAACCGCTGTTCAATATGTGCTGTTTGCTCCTGAAACTTATTATACTCAATTTGTTGAAGATATTGAAAGCTTGCAAATGTTACCGCAATAGTTAGCAGCAGCCCCACACCGCCACCCAACCAAACACCTGTTTCACTAAGCTTCATTATTGTACCTTAATCGCCTTAAAATACAGTCGCTCCGAAAGATGAATCGAGCTAGCATCAAGAATTGTCGTATTGATATATAAATTATAACGCTGGTTCGCCACAACGGGAATACTTTTAGGACTCTCACCTTGTAATATATGAATTGCCACATCACTCGCCCACTCACCTTGTTCCTCGGCAATTTTAGTCATGGCAAGCATGGTATAAGGTGTCATGAAATCATAGGTTGTTACTGTCAGCTTATTGGCATGATGTTTCACATAATCCGTAATTTCATCTTTATTCCAATGTGCAATGCCTGCAATATTATTAAGCACAATAAAATCGCTACTCTGGGCTTCATCATAAGCATCCTTCCAAGCCTTCATGCTATCCACATAAAACGGAATGACCGTAATGCCCTGCCTAGCATACATGCGAGACATCCATGAAAATTCCTTTTCATCGGTGTGTACACCTTTGCTTGCAATAAAAGCCACTTGTGTCACCTCACCCACAGCCAAGCGAGCCTCTCGCAGTAATTCTTTAATGGGCGACACTTCAATCATGCCAGTAGCATTATCATAGGGGTAGCCATAAGCATTGGCTGTCCAATTAATACCACAAAACACAAAAGGAATGGCACTATTTTTATAATAAGCAGCAACTAGATATTTGGAAGCATTGTCATCAGATGCAATCACCACATCAGGTTTTACTTTTTCAATAAAAGCTTTGGCTTCTAATGCCTTTTGACGAGCAAATACATCCGATGTATGACGCTTTGTATCCATACGAAAAACATGCATATTACAAACGCCTTGCAACTTATCTTTTATAGTTGCTTCAATTTTATCACTCCATACATAACCAGCATGGTAGGAATTAATATATACGCACTCTTTCGCTTGAGCCAAGCCCGTACATACCAAAAAACAGCCCATCAACATGATAAAATACATATAATAGCCTCTATTGAACCCTATGAATCCTAGCACCGTATATTCAGGCAGCCTACCAGAGCAAGCGGCACCTCGAAAAACCTCGTGCGAGTCAAGTTTAAAGTCAATGTGGAAAGACCTTAAGTCTTTTTACATAAAAAGACATTATCATGACTTACGACTTAAATAGTCCACCACCAAACGCACACCTGCGCCCGTTGCCCCACCTACAGGAGAAATATCCGTACCCTTCATATTCCAAGCCGTCCCTGCAATATCCAAATGCGCCCATGGCACATTTTCAACAAATCGTGATAAGAAACATGCCGCAGTAATCGTACCTGCTTCGCGCCCACCTGTATTTTTAATATCGGCAATCTTGGAATCAATCTGCTTCTGATATTCATCAAACAAAGGCAACTCCCACACACGATCATGGCTATGCATACCTGATTCTTTCAAACCTTTTTTCACCTTTTTACCCGTGCCCAACAGACCAGTAGCCTGACCACCCAAGGCAATCACACATGCCCCTGTAAGCGTGGCAAAATCAATAATTTCAGAAGGTTTTTGTTCAACAGCATACGCCAAAGCATCACATAGGATAATACGACCTTCGGCATCGGTATTGAGCACTTCAATGGTGATGCCTTTATACGATGTGACAATATCACCAGGCTTGTATGCAGCTGCACCCAAAAGGTTTTCAGTCGATGGAATCACACCCAACACATTCATCGGTAAATCCATTTCTGTGATGGATTTAAAAATACCCAATACCGCAGCAGAGCCACACATATCAAATTTCATTTCATCCATCCCAGCAGCAGGTTTAATCGAAATACCGCCCGCATCAAAGGTCAAGCCTTTACCCACCAATGCCACAGGTAAATCACCTTTTTTACCACCATTATATTCCAACACAATAAAACGCGGCTCTTTGACTGAACCCTGATTCACTGCCAATAATGCTGTAAAACCAGCCTTTTCAATCGCAGCTTTATCCATCACCGT